>NZ_FODY01000010.1:0-62538 GCF_900110485.1 Propionispora vibrioides
CATCGACCTATTCCCATATGGAGAAACGCGGTTCCCGTTATTTGCGGTATGCTCTTTTCAATGCCGCTAAATTTGTCTGCAACTGGGATCCCTCTTTTGCCGCCTATCTTGAAAAAAAGCGTGCTGAAGGAAAACATTACAATGTCGCTATTTCTCATGCTGCTAAGAAGCTTGTGCGGCTCATTTATGCCTTAGTCAAATCCCAATCGCCTTACAATCCTGCCGCCTGACTCTTCCTGACTCTACACTTTTTTTGAGCGCCGCAAGACGCTCTTTTTGCTATGCCCTTTTGTCTTCTTTGCCTATTCGTAACTCTTTTGGCTTTTCACCCTTGACTTTTTATAGTTAGTCTTTCTATTAAGAATGACTTATTTTCCGTTTTTATTACTTGATGTCGTGATTGGCCAAATAAATGTTAGAGATGAATATGAGAGAATAGGCATGTCTTATGACAGTATTCAGACATACAAAAAGACGGGTTGGCCAAAAGCTAACCCGTCTTTTTGTATGTCTTCGTGCCGTATTACCAGATTTGCAGGTAGTACTGTACGGCCAGTGAAACTGAAGCTACGGCGAACCAGCAGGCTAATCCCAATAAAACCGGCCGTATGCCGTTAGTTATGAGCTGAGGCAGGCTGGTTTTCAAGCCGATGCCGGCCATGGCGACAATGATGAAAAACTTTCCGGTTTGGGCCAGCAAAAGGCAAATTGCTGGAGGCAGCATTCCCCATGTATTGATGAACGAGGCAAGGATAAAGCCAATAATGAACCAGGGGAAGGTTTTAATAAAATTAAAAGTGCTGTCAGTTTTTTGCCTTCTTGCGGTAATCAGGGAGAGAACAAGCGTGGTGGGAATAATCATTAAAGTACGGGTTAATTTTACAATGGTAGCGTAGTTACCGGCCGCCTGACTATAGGAATAACCTGCGGCTACCACGGAGGACGTATCGTTAATGGCAGTGCCTGCCCACATGCCAAATCCTGTATCGTTCAGCAGCAGGGCGTGCCCTAAAAAAGGAAAAAGGAAGACAGCCGCAATGTTAAATAAGAATATAGTGGAGATGGAATAGGCAATGTCTTTTTCACTGGCTCTAATGGCCGGTGCAGCCGCAGCAATAGCCGATCCGCCACAGATAGCTGTGCCGACGCCAATCAAAATGCTGGATGTACCGGATACTTTTAAGTATTTGCCGGCGAACCAGGCGGTAAGAAAAGCCGCACCAAGAGTAAATACAATGACATATAAAGACTGTCTGCCGGTAACGAGAATATGTTGCAGGTTCATTTCAAAGCCGAGTAAGATAATGGAGTACTGCAATACATTTTTGGCGACAAAATTAATGCCTGCATGATTGCTGACAGGTTTTTTCCAGTAGGACCAAAGCATTCCCAGTAAGATACCCCATACCGGACCGCCGATCACCGGAAAATATCTACCCAGAAACCAGGCCGGTATGGCAAAGGAAAGTGCCATACCCAGCCCGGTTATCCCTGGGGTGTTTGCAAATTGTTTCATGGTAAATACCTCCTTGTTACCATGAGCATAACACTGGACTAATGATAAGTAAAATACTATAATTGTTTATATATAATAGGTATTTACCTATAATAAAGGAGCGCATTATGACATTAAGACATTTAACGATCTTTTTAGCTGTTTATGATGAAAAAAATATGACCGCAGCCGCGGAGAAATTGCATATTGCTCAGCCGTCGATCAGTCAGGCTGTTGCCGAGCTGGAGTCTCATTATAATATAAAGTTGTTTGAACGGTTGGGGCGTAAACTGTATATCACCCAGGCCGGGCAGAAGCTGGCAGGCTATGCCCGGCATATCCTGCATTTACACCGGGAAGCCGAGATTGCCATGAATGAAATAACCGACAAGGGATTGCTGCGGATCGGTGCCAGTGTGACGGTCGGTACTTGCCTGCTGCATCGTTTAATCAGGCGGTTTATGGCGATAAATACCAATACCAGGATCTATCCGGTGGTAAACAATACAAAAATCATTGAGGACATGCTGCTTCTGGATCAATTAGACCTTGGCCTGGTGGAAGGCAAAGTGCATTCACCGCTTTTAGCGGTTACGCCATTTATGAAAGATGAACTTGTTTTAATTACGGCACCAACTCATCCACTGGCTGAAAAGAAAAAAGTGAATATTGCGGAACTAAATGAGCGTGAATTTTTGGTCAGAGAGGAGGGCAGCGGAACCCGTGAGTTGTTTGAATCGGTTATGGCCAGTCAGGGGATAGGCTGGACTGTAGCCGGAGTTTATAATAATGCGGAAGCCATTAAGGAGGCTGTGGCGGAAGGAATCGCAGTTACCGTCATGTCCAGAATGTCCGTACAAAATGAAGTGAAAAGGAAGGATATTGCTATTATCGAGGTGGAAGGAGTCAGTTTCCAGAGACAGTTTAGTGTGGTGTACCATAAAAATAAATTTATCTCTCCACCGTTAGAGCGCTTCATACAAACCTGCTTTTCCCTGTAGGCGGTACGGCGGAACCTCCAGTATTTTAGCTGCATACAATATTTCATACGGATATATCCGAAGCAGTCGGACACTTATCCTAAGGGATCACTGACTTAATTACGACAGGTGTCACCGGTTTTGTCAGAAAACCTGAAAAGACCCTCAATTTCTGCTGTTTCTCTTCTTTGTCATGTGAAGAGTCTTTCTTCATGTCAATGTACCTGCTAAGCAGTGGCTCCTAGGTACCCTCTGGTTAATTCACGCTGCGCGTCCAGGCGGAAAAATCTCTCGCCAGGCCGGCCGGTTCATTTAAGCAGCGGGTACCTAGAAAGGATAAGAAGTCATGCCGTATGGAGGTGTTTAGGTGAAATCGGCAGTCATTACTGGGATTACAGGGCAGGACGGAGCATATCTGGCTAAGCTGCTGCTGGATAAGGGGTACAAGGTATATGGACTGATAGCGCGACGGGCGACGGCAACGACCTGGCGGCTCGGATGGTTGGGAATTGAGTCGGAGATAGAACTGGTCAGCGGTGATTTAACCGATGTATCATCCCTGATCAGGCTTATTCGCATGGCAAAACCGGTGGAAGTATATAATTTGGGAGCCCAAAGTTTTGTCGGAGCCTCCTGGCAACAGCCCATATTGACGGCGCAAACGACCGGACTGGGGGTGTTGCATGTTCTGGAAGCCATCCGCCAGACCGATCCGTCCATACACTTTTATCAGGCGTCGAGCAGCGAAATGTTCGGCCAGATCAGAGAGCCGGTGCAGTGCGAGACTACTCCATTTTATCCGCGCAGTCCCTATGGGGTCGCCAAGCTGTTTGGACACTGGATGACGGTGAATTACCGGGAAAGCTTTGATCTCTTTGCCTGCAGCGGTATTCTGTTCAATCACGAGTCTCCCCTAAGAGGGCTGGAATTTGTGACCAGAAAGGTAAGCGACGCCGTGGCAAGAATTAAGCTGGGAATGCAAAATGAGCTGCGGCTGGGCAATATCGATGCCAAGCGGGATTGGGGCTTTGCCGGAGATTATGTGAAAGCTATGTGGCTGATGCTGCAGCAGGAGCAGCCCGATGATTATGTGGTAGCCACCGGCTGTACGACCACTGTCCGGGAGATGTGCCGCATCGCTTTTTCTTATGTAGGGCTGAATTATGAGGACTATGTGGTGATTGATCCTCTACTTTATCGGCCGGCGGAGGTTGAAGTGCTGCTGGGTAATCCGGCCAAGGCTGAACGCATTCTGGGCTGGAAGGCGGCGGTGGATGTCCGGCGATTGATTGAGATGATGGTCGAGGCCGATCTCAAGCGGGTAACGGCGGAAAAACAACTCAAGGCGGAAACTACCGCCTATCAGCCGGAACCGTTTTATAAAGCGTAAGGAGTGAAGCTATGGAATCTCAAGAGTTTGTTACGGTTGCCATTTTGGCCAAGGATAAAGCGCATGTACTGCCGCTATATCTTGAATTGATTGAGAAGCAAACCTATCCTGCCTCCCAGATAAAGCTCTACATCCGGACTAATAACAATAACGATAATACTGCACAGTTGCTGCGCCAATGGGTCGAAAAAGTTAAGGACAGGTATTCGGAAATTCATTTTGATGCCAGTGATGTAGCGGAGCCGGTGCAAGAGTACAGCCCTCATGCCTGGAATGCCTTGAAGTTGATGGTGCTGATTGACCTGCGTCAGCAGTCGGTCGAGTGGGCCAAGGAGCGAGGGACGCATTATTTTGTAGTCGATTGTGATAATTTTATTGCGCCCGATACGCTGGCGGAACTGTTGGCTACCGGGTTGCCGGTAGTAGGACCGCTGCTGCGCAATGGCGATGATCCGTCAAGCCAGTACGCCAATTATCACTTTGTTACGGATGACAACGGGTATTACCGGCATTCGCCTTTATATCATGAAATCCTGAATCAGACAATAAAAGGACTGATTCAGGTGGAAGTCATCCACTGCACCTATCTTGTCCGCCGCGAGGTATTGCCTGTCGTGAATTATAACGACGGCAGCGGCCGGTATGATTACGTCATTTTCAGCGATACGCTGCGCAAGGCTAATGTACCGCAGTATATCGACAACCGCCGTGTTTACGGTCTGCTTACCTTTTGTGATACCGCCGAGGAATTTAAGGCTAAACAAATAAAAATCGTTTAATATAAAAATCACCGCAGCTTGCTGTTGCGGTGATTTTTTATTGATCAATTGGTATTAATAAATTCGTGGGCCCAGATCAGCGCTTTCTGGTAGGATTGTGATACCTGGTATTCCTGGATGGCCATGGCCCGGGTGAACCGGGAAATTGTTTCCCACTCGCCCCGCTCATAGGCCTGCATAAGCTTATAGATTAACCCAAGCCGGTTGGGTTTAATGCTGAGCAGCGCATCCTTGATCTCCTCGTCTAACGCTATTTCTTTCAATATTTCCGGCAGGGGACGGTCCAGCAGGGCATCCAGGTGGGAAAGCATGCCCATCAAAAAGGCATTGGAGGTCTGCTGTTTGGACAGGTTGATGCCGGCGAGATTTTCGGCAAACCGGGCTCTGACCAGGGAGTTGAGGATTAATTCGCCGGGTTTATGATTGCCCATTCCCTTAAGTGCCATAAGCGAGGCCCATTTGCTCAGTTCTTTCTGTCCCAGCAGTGTTAACGCCTGACGCAGTGATTGGATTTTATTGCTTAAGCCAAAAAAGGCTGAATTGATGAATTTAAGGAGGTTGTAGGAAAGCGATACATCCCGTTTTATGATAGCCTCCAGTTGGGAGAATTCCAAATAGGGCTGGTTGATTTCCCGTAGAATGCTAAGATAGTTGATCTTATAGCTGGGAATGTCTTTGCTGGACAGTACAACGGGCTTGCAGAAAAAGTATCCCTGAAAATAGGAGTAGCCCATCTGGAGAGCAGCCTGAAAATCGGCGTGGGTTTCGACTTTTTCCGCCAGAAATTTGATAGGATAGTTCTTACATCGGTCCAGCAAGGCTTTTCTTTCATCCGGAGGTGTGAGCCGGAAATCTACTTTTATAATGTCGGCCAGCTCAACAAAAGGCATAAATTTCGGCTTGAACACGAAATCGTCCAGCACCAGGCAGTAGCCGCCCTGCTTGAGTTTTTGACAGGCAGCAATGACCGGTTGGTCGGGTTCGATGTTTTCGAGGATTTCAACCGCAATCAGTTCTTTCGGCAGCATGGAGGGAATTTCATTTTTTAAAGAGTTGGCTGTAAAGTTAATAAAGGCCTTCTTACCGTTGGTCAGGTTCTCCATACCGATGAGCAAAAAGCTGTTGGCCACAACGCTGTTGGTGGCGTGATCGCCGTCCGTGCCGTCGTAGGCGTTGGCTACCTTGCTGCGAAACAGCAGCTCATATCCAAAGACGTTCTGGTTGCAGTCAAAAATAGGCTGCCGGGCTACATGGACTTCTGTTTCCTGGGCCATCATAAAAAAGACTCCTTTCCCTTTAGTCTAGGGCTTGTTTCTAAATTAACGGAATGACTCATGGCGAGTGACTTTTGCGCCAGACAAGGGCAACATGTTGCAGGAATAGCGGCCCCCATTTCAAGACATGGTAACAAAGTATGGCATAAAAAGCACCGTCAGGAGGTGTTTCGGATATTTTAGAGACAAGCTCTAGTACCTTATAGTCTTATAGCTTTGATCCGGTGAATCTTGGTAGTCTATTTTCCGTATTTCTTCGCTGTCGCCGGGCAGCATACTTCCGGTATGCCTCTTTCCCCCGCTTTGCGCTGCGACAAATAGCCTTGCCATCATCCTGCTGTCTTAGCCGGGAAGATACTAGTGTACTATAAGGTTTCCCACAGTTTAAAGTCAGGTTGGCCGGGCGGCTACCGTACAATTGCGTCCCGCCTGCTTGGCCTGGTATAAGCGTTTGTCGACCTGATCGACCAGTTGGTGAAAATCTGTTTCCTGGCCGGTGAACATGTAGACCCCGAAGCTGGCTGTGATGCACAGTTCGCCGGCTGAAGTGGGAATGGAGGTCTGTTCGATGGTTTTACGAAGGGTTTCTGTAATATGATAAGCCTGCGCTTCCGAACAATCACTTAAAGCCAATAAGAATTCTTCGCCGCCATAGCGAGCGACCCAGTTTTCCTGTTTATGCCGCACATGCTCGTGCAACTTCAGGGCAAAAAATTTCAATACTTCGTCGCCGACGGCGTGCCCGTATCTGTCGTTTACCTGTTTAAAATAGTCAATATCGGTCATGATCAGGGAAAAAGGCCGGTTATTCTGCCGTACCCGGGCAATCTCCAATGGCAGCTGTTTGTCGATATAACGCCGGTTGTACATGGTGGTTAAGGCGTCGCGAAATACCAGATGGTAAAGATTATTCACAAAGTGATAGGTGAGGGAGTTGGTTTCTTTGGGTGCGGTCAACGCATGTTCCAGCGCCTTGTCTTCTACACAGGTAATGAGCTCTAAGGTCTGAAGCTGTCCGGATATTTCCAGCGGAATAGCGGTGATGAGAAAGAATTTTCCCTCCACGGCTTCAATGCGGACAAGAATTTGCCGGCAGCGGACAGCCTCCAGACACATGCAGTTCTCGCAAAACGACTCGGCAGTTCCGCAGCGGGAAAAAATGGCATGATGAGGAGAAGTCCCGGGGGACTGGCAGGAAATAAGCGGTTGATGGGGTGCTGTCGGTGAAGCGGAGATAATTCTTGCTATATCGTAATATTTGGCTAATACCTTTAAATCGGTGGGAAGAAAGTCGCGAATCAATGGGATTGCCTCCTAGCAATAAGCCGGCGGACTTACGGCAACGGAACCGAGGTCGGTTACCGGAGGCCGTTTGACGTAAGGGTGGTTGTTCCGGCACATCTGTGGTACTATATAATAAGGACAATTGTCCAATATTGTTGAAAAATGTTTATAAAGCGCACAAAAAATCTATTATATTCATTATGACAGCTAATCAGGCCGCTTACAATCTCTCCTGTGTACAATCATTTTGGGAAAATAGGAAAAAATACTATCCCATGGGGATAGTAAAAAATAGATAAAAAGGCATGGCTAATGTCCTTTTTTGACAGGCCGGCCTTTTAACGATAAGGGAGGGGGCATGGGTGATGCAGATCAAACATCCGGATTGGTTGCAGATTCACCGGCAGCAGTGTGGCGTGCTGTATGGATATAATCAGGACTGGTACAGGACTTCTTTTCAACGGACCCGGGGCTGCGGGCCGACAGCGGCGACTATGCTGCTGGTATACCTAAACCGGCGTCAGCCCGGTTCGCTGCCTTATGAGGCCGGTAGCCTAACCGCAATTGCCGATATACTGGAAGAGGTATGGTCGTTTATTACTCCCGACCGGTTGTTGGGGCTTAACAGCACCGGCAAGTTTTGCGAAGGCGCCGACAGACTGCTCAGCCATTATGGGCTGTCCTGGCGCTGCCAACGGCTGGGAGTCAACGCCTTGCGCAAGAGAAGACCTTCGTTGGGGGAAATCGTGCGGTTTTTGGAGACAGCCCTGGCTGCCGATTATCCGGTTGCTTTTTTGAATTTGCACAGGGGAAAGGTAGCGGAACTGGAAAGCTGGCATTGGATGGTGATTACCGGTTTGCGCTATGAGAACGCTCAAGACCGGTATCAGATCACTTGCTATGACAACGGGCGCTGCTTGACAGTCGATCTGGGGCTGTGGCTGCAGACGACTCGCTTTGGCGGCGGCTTTGTCTATATTGAGCTGCCGGAAAATCACGAATAGAGAGGAAGATTGCAAAGGCTAGGGCGTGTTTTCAAACTATCCGTTAGTTTGAAAACACGCCCTAGACCGGGCTCCCGGTGTTTGCAACCATATAAGGTGTGACATGAATAATCAGGTATTATGGACGTTGGAATTTTTAGGGATGAGTGCCAGCAGTTTTTTTCAGTATATGGCACACTATGCCCTGATCGCTGCTTTGCCGGTGGTAGTCACCGGCCAGCTAGGCGGCAATGAGTGGCAAGCCGGCTTGGTTATGACCTTTTTTCAAATCGGCGCCGTGCTGTTTCGGCCCCTGGCAGGTAAATGGATTGATCAGTTTGATAAAAAAGGGATGCTGTTTGCCGTGCTGGCGGTGTTTTTCGCAGTGAGCTTAATGTATTTGGGTGTAACCGGGCTCGGTTTATATTTCTTATTGTTAATTCGCTTTCTCCATGGCGGCGTGTTTGCCGTAGGCAGTACGGCAGTGGCGGCAACAGCCGCGTTGATTGTGCCGGAACAGCGAAAAGGGGAGGGAATCGGTTATTTTGCCATGTTTTCCACGCTGGCCATGGTGGTGGGGCCTTTTTTTAGTTTGACGCTGATTTCCCACTACACGCCGGAGGTTCTTTTTGCCAGTGTTGTTGTACTGGCCGCCCTTGCTTTTTGGACGGCCAACCGGAATACGCTGGACGGATTGGCCGGCAAGGGAAAAAAGCCGGGCGGCCGTTCGCTGCGCTGGCATGATTTTATCGAGGCCCGCGCTTTACCGGTAGCCTTCATCGGCGGATTGCTGTTTTTTGCCTATGCCGGTGTGTTGGTATTTGTGCCGATCTATGCCCGTTTGCTTGAACTGACGCAATATACCAGCCTGTTTTTTGCCGTATACGCGCTATCCATCGTAATCACCCGCCCGCTGGTAGGCCAGTTATTTGACCGGGCCGGCATGCATATGGTGGTGTATCCGGGGATTATGCTGTTTGTGCTTGGCCTGGTCTGCCTGAGTCAGGTGCAGGGAGCCGTCGGTTTTTTAATCGCCGCCGCGATCATTGGTGTGGGTTTTGGTGCCCTGAGTCCGACTTTTCAGGCACTGGCCGTTCAAGTTTCGCCCAGCCGGCGAGCCGGTGTGGCTACGTCCACTTATTTTTTGGCGTTAGATATCAGTGTGGGAATGGGATCCTTTTTTCTTAGTTTTCTGGCTGCCGGTACCGGTTACCGCAGCATGTATTTATGTACCGCCGTGGTTGTCGGTCTGGCTGCCGTTGCCTACTATACCCTGCGACGGCGGCTTGTCAGCCGTGGCGGTTCTGCTGCTCTGCGGTAAGTCAGAAGATTTTTGGTATAGATATAAAAAATGCGCCGGTAGGCTTGGCCGCTGCCAAGCTGCCGGCGCGTTTTGCCGTTAGAGGGACGATCCAACCGGTGACAGCCCTAGCTGGGTAATGGTCTGTAAATCGGTGTCGGCGCCGCGGCCGCTGGTGGTCAGGTAATTGCCCAGCAGCATGCCGTTGATTCCCGATAAAAAACCTAAAGGCACAAGCTCGCCCAGATTGCGTTCCCGGCCGCCGGCGTACCGGATAATTTTGTCCGGCAGGATAAAACGGAAAATCGCAAAGGTCTGTAAAATTTCCAGCGGATGCAGGCGGGCGACATTTTCTACCGGTGTCCCTTTAATCGGATTTAAGACATTGATCGGGACCGAATCCACGTTAAGTTCCTTGAGGGCAAAGGCCAATTCAATCCGCTGCCGCCAGGATTCGCCTAAGCCGATAATGCCGCCGGAACAGACTTCCAGACCGGCCGCTTTGACTTTTTTGACGGTGGCTACCCGGTCATCATAGCTATGGGTGGAACAAATTTGACTGAAAAAGCTTTTGCTGCTTTCCAGGTTGTGATGATAACGGGTAATGCCTGCCTGTTTTAAGGCAGCTACGTGCTCATCGGACAGGATGCCGAGCGAACAGCAGCGTTGTAAGGTTGTTTCGCGGCCGATGCGTTGAATGGCCTGGGTGATATTGGGGAAATCGGCATCGTTTTTCATGCCGCAGCCGGAGGTAACAATACAAAAACGGTAGGCGCCGTGAGCTTCCGCCTGTTTGGCCGCCGTTACCAAGGCTTGTTCGCTAAGCAGCGGATAGGTTTCTATTTGTGTGCGATGATGGGCCGACTGGGCGCAAAAGCTGCAATTCTCCGAGCAGTTGCCGGAACGGGCGTTGACGATCTCGCAGGTGTCGACGGTTGAGCCGGTAAAGTGAACGCGTATTTTATTGGCCAAACTTAGCAAAACGGGAATATCATCCTCCGTCAGCTCGGTTAAGGCCAAGGCGTCGTCAAAAGAAAGGGCGGCGCCGCTTAATACTGCCTGAGCCAGATCAAATAAGTCTTGAAGTTTCATCATAAAGTCTCCTTTGCATAATCGGCCGGAAGCAGGCCGGCATCGTGAATCATAGTAAAGTCATCGGCCGCCTGGCGGCCTTTAAACGTTAAGTAGTTGCCGATAATCAGCCCGTTGGCGCCGGCCAGCATGAGCAGGCCCTGCATATCGCGCAGGTTGATTTCCCGCCCGCCGGCGGGGCGGATAATGCGGTCCGGCAGGAGAAACCGAAAAATCGCAAAGGCTTTTACGATAGTAAGGGCCGGCGGGGGAGCTGTTTTTTCCAGAGCGGTTCCTTTTATCGGATTTAAAATATTGATGGGAACCGAGGCGACCTGCAGTTCACGCAGGGTGAGTGCCAGGCTAATCCGATCCTCCCAGCTTTCGCCAAGACCGATGATGCCGCCGGTGCAAAGCTCCAGTCCGGCGTCTCTGGCGGCCTGAACGGTTGCCAGCCGGTCCTGGTAGGAATGGGTGGTGCAAATTTCGGAATAAAATTGCCGGCTGGTTTCCAGGTTGTGGGCATAGCGTCTGACGCCGGCAGCGGCCAGTCGCCGGGCCTGGGGGCCGGAAATGGTGCCCAAGTTGGCGCAGACAGCCAGACCGGTGACGGTGGTAATGCCCTGGATTATTTCCAGAATCCGTTCAAAATCGGGATCTCCCTCCATTCCTCTGCCACTGGTGACCAGACTGATGCGGGTAGCTCCACTGCGCTGGGCTTCCTGCGCTTTTTTCAGCAGATCATCGAAAGATAGCAGCGGATAGACCGGAGCGTCAGTCTGATGATAAGCTGATTGGGCGCAGAACTTACAGTCTTCTGAACAAATGCCGGAACGGGCATTGATGATGCCGCACATGTCGACAACCGGTCCGTTATAGTGTTCACGGATTTTGTTGGCGTAGGCTGCCAGCAGCAAGATATCCGAGCCTTCGGCGTCGGTTAACTGCAGGGCTTCGTTACCGGTTAGAGCGCCGCCGTCAAGTACTTTTTCGGCCAAGCCTTTAATTAAATCGAGCATAAGGACCTCCTTTACTGGCGAAATGCTAACTTTGTTGTATAGTCGGTTTACGATTCGGATATACATTGATTAAGTAGGATGAAATAAAAGCCTTGTAAGACAATTTGCCGGCGGCAGGAACCGGCCGGTTTAACGAGAAATATCTATATAATTTATCATTTGCGGTGAAGGGGTGTTGGCATGAAAAAGGTAGGCGTGGTTTTAGCGGGCTGTGGCGTGTTAGACGGCTCCGAAATTCATGAAGCAGTATTGACCTTGCTGTTTCTCAGTCAAATGCAGGCTGAGGTGCAGGTCTTTGCTCCCGATAAGAAGCAGCGTCAGGTCATTAATCATGCTACGCAGCAGGAGACGACGGAAAGCCGGAATGTGCTGGTCGAGTCCGCCCGCATCGCTCGCGGCAATGCACTGCCGCTTGAAAAACTGGACATGGCGGTGCTTGACGCCGTGATTTTTCCCGGCGGGTTTGGTGCGGCAAAAAATCTGTGCACCTTTGCGATTGACGGTCCGCACAGCGTAATTGATTCGGCAGTGGCCCGGGTGATTCGCGAGGCCCACCGGCGGGAAAAGCCGATTGGCGCCATGTGCATTGCGCCGGTGCTGGTGGCGCTGGCCTTTAAGGAAACTTCGGTGCGGCCCCGTTTATCGGTCGGCTCCGACCAGGAGGTTCATGCCGTCCTGGCAGCCTGGCAGGCAGAGACGGTCTGTGCCGGGGTGGCCGATGTAGTAGTTGATGAAAAGAATAAAATTGTGACAACGCCTGCTTATATGCTTGGGCAAACTATTGCCGAAGTGGCCGCAGGTATAGAAAAACTGGTCCAAGAAGTGTTAAGGCTGGCCTGATATAAATTATTACAGACGGCGGAAAACTGGACTTGGAGCCTAGTGTCAATCCTAAAACTGTAGAATAATGGCGAGGCTATTTTTCGCAAGGCAAGGCGAAGGAAGGAGGCATACCGGCAGTATGCCGACTGACGACAACGAAGGCTTGCGGAAAATAGACCGTCAGTATTCACAGGATTAGGGTTGATAAGGTACTAGGTGTTCCGGGTCTATTTTGTCAGGCCGAATTTTTGATGAAGCCGGTACGGCGCAAAATGGCGAGGACTTTTACCCCGGTGGCGGCAATCAGGACCGATAAGATCATATCGGGTATAATGTAGGGGATAAAGCCCACGGCCAGGGCCTTGCTCAGGGCCATGCTTTTGCCAAGATATAGGTTGACAATCAGATACAGATAGGGAACTCCTATCAGATAAATCAAAAACAAGCCAAGCAGTACGGCGCCGAGCAATTTGACAAAAGTGACGGCGGCGCCGAAGCGTTCCATACATTTGCCGATGACATAGGCACAGAGGGCAAAGCCCAGCAAATAACCAAAGGTGGGCTGTAATATGTAGGCGGGACCGCCGCCGTTAACAAACACCGGAATGCCGATCAGTCCGAGCAAAATGTATAAGGCCTGGGAATACAGCCCCTGTCGGGAGCCCAGCAGGATGCCGGCATAAGCACAAAATAAAAACTGCAAGGTGTAGGGAACGATGGGCGTCGGAATTTTAATAAAGGCGCCTACAGCCGTCAAGGCGGCAAAGATGGCGATTAACAGCATGTCGCGCAGGGAAAGCTTCATAGAGATACCTCCAGATTTATAGTGTTTTAGGGCAAACTGAAAAATAGATACCATTGTTAACTGTTGTTTTGCAACTGGTTAACAATGGTATCATACACTGAAACGGGTTAAAAGTAAAGGCTGCAGAATAACCGGAGGCTTCCGGGTTATGGTTAAAAATAACAAGAGATAAATATATCGCATATTATTTTAAGGATAAACGACTTTTTAGCTTATTTTTCGATTATTTTCAAAGAATATCGACAGATGAGCAAGTTTTTGATATGATTAGATTCATGAATTGATGCCATAGCCAGTTCAATCTGTTGAAGAGTGACCGGATGGGTTCCGTAACACGTGTTGTCGCTAAGCGGCATACTTCGGTATGTTCCGTTTCGCCACCCTTTTTACGAAACCTGTTCTTTTCATGTGCTTGCTGCTGGCAATTGGTCAGGTTTCATTATCTTTTTAATAGCAGGAGTTTGATGATGAAGATAACCACGCCTTATTATTTAATTGATGAAAATAAATTGCTGCGCAATATGGAAATCATCCGGCAGGTACGTCAGCTTTCCGGTGCCAAATCGGTATTGGCTCTTAAATGTTTTTCCACCTGGTCGGTCTTTGAATTAATGCGCCAGTATATGGATGGTACGACATCCAGCTCATTGTTCGAAGCCCGGCTGGGTTATGAAAAGTTCGGCAAGGAGACCCATGCTTACTGTGTCGGTTATTCGGCGGAAGATATCCGGGCGGTAACGGCGTTTGCCGATAAGGTGATTTTTAATTCCGCTTCGCAACTGGAGCGGTACTATGAACTGGTAAAGACAAAAAAAGTCGGCCTGCGGGTCAACCCGGGTATAAGCCATTCTCATTTTGATCTGGCCGACCCGGCCCGGCGCCATTCTCGGCTGGGCGTAACTGACAAGGCGGTGCTGGCGGCGCAGTTGCCGCGGCTTAGCGGCTTCATGTTTCACTATAACTGTGAAAACGATGACTATCCTGCCTTTGTCCGCCAGCTTGACTATATCGGCGAACAGTACGGAGATATGCTGAAGGAACTGGAGTGGATAAGCCTGGGTGGCGGCATCTACTTTACCAAGGAAGGCTATCCGGTGGAGGCATTTAGCCGGACACTGGCTGATTTTGCCAAGACCTATGGAGTGCAGATTTATCTGGAACCGGGCGAGAGCGCCATAACCGGTGCCGCCGAATTGGTGACCCGTGTCGTCGATATTGTGCAGAACGAGATTAATATTGCCATTGTCGATGCCTCGGTGGAAGGGCATATGCTGGATTTATTAATCTACCGTCTGGCTGCCAAAATGGAGGCGGAACAAACCACAGGGCATTCCTATATGGTGGCGGGCCGCTCCTGTCTGGCCGGTGATGTTTTTGGCACCTTTCACTTTGCTGACAGACTGGAGGTTGGCAGTGAAATCCGTTTTGCCGATGCTGCCGGCTATACCATGGTGAAGAAGAACTGGTTCAACGGTCTCGCCATGCCGGCCATTGCCGTGAAGCGGCTGGACGGTACGCTGGAGGTTGTCCGAACCTTTGATTATGCAGATTTCTTAACTAGTTTATCATAAATATCTTTTTTTAAAATTTAGGAGGAGAGAAATGAGAAAAAATGTTTTAATTGTAGGTGCTGGGGGAGTAGCGCATGTCGTAGCCCACAAATGCGCTATGAACAACGATGTATTGGGGGATATCTGCATTGCATCGCGTACCCAGCAAAAATGTGAGGCTATCATTGAAAGCGTATTGCGTAAGAATCATCTGAAAGATCCTGCCCGAAAGTTATACGCAAGACAAGTGGATGCCCTAAATGTTCCCGAGTTAGTCAACCTGATTAAAGAAACTAAATCTGAAATGGTCATCAATGTGGGGCAGTCGTACATTAATATGTCCGTTTTGGAAGCTTGTATAGAGACAGGTGCGGTATACATGGATACTGCCATCCATGAAGAACCCGACAAGGTTTGTGAAAATCCGCCCTGGTATGCCAACTATGAATGGAAACGCAGGGAGCGCTGTGCCGCTCAGGGAGTTACCGCCATTTTGGGTATCGGTTTTGATCCCGGAGTGGTAAATGCCTGGTGTGCGCTGGCCCGCGATGAATATTTTGATACCATTGATACCATTGATATTCTGGATGTTAACGCCGGCAGTCATGGTAAATACTTTGCCACCAACTTCGACCCGGAGATCAACTTTAGAGAATTCAAAAAGGTGTGGACCTGGGTGGATCGCCAATGGGTACAGCAGAAAGTTCACTCCATCCGGGTCGATTATGATTTCCCCGTGGTGGGAAGCTGCCCGGTTTACCTGACCGGACATGATGAACTGCATTCGCTTTCCAAAAATATAGATGCCAATTCCATCCGTTTCTGGATGGGTTTTGGCGATCACTATCTGAATGTGTTCTCGGTGCTGACCAATATCGGTCTTACTTCGGAGAAACCGGTCAAAGTAGCCGAAGGCGTGGAAATTGCCCCGCTGAAAATGTTGAAGGCCTTGTTGCCCGATCCCTCCTCCCTGGCACCTGGCTATACCGGCAAGACTTGCATCGGTAACTTCATCCGCGGCACAAAAGATAATAAACCGCGCGAAGTTTTTATTTACAATACCTGTGATCATGCGGAGTGTTATCAAGAAGTGGAGGCCCAGGCCATCAGCTATACAGCGGGAGTTCCGGCTGCGGCTGCGGCGATCCTGGTCGCCCGCGGTGACTGGGATGTGAAAACAATGGTCAATGTGGAGGAACTGCCACCCAGACCGCTATTGAACCTGTTGGATAGCATGGGCTTGCCGACCGTGGTCAGCGAAAAGCCGGTGACCTTTACGGCGCCCGTCATTGAGCATGTAGCTTCGGTATAAACGAATGAACATCGTCCCCTATGTTTACGGGAAGCGTAAACATAGGGGATTTTTATTCCCTTAGGGCTTATAGATTTTTTCATTATCTTTTTCGCAACGGGCAGTATACTTTTGCTGTTGTCTGTAATATAATACAATATATGAATACGTGTTCATATATTGGAGGTGTTGATGGTGACATCTGATTGTACAATGGATACCTGCGAGGAATTGTGTGAACATCCCCAGGTAGTATGTCTGGCCAGAAAGGACGCTTTGCCGGAAACGGAAGCGCAGCAGGTGGCCGAAACTTTTAAACTATTAGGGGATGCCACACGGATAAAGATGCTGCATGCCTTGGCTAAACGGGAGCTATGCGTATGTGATCTGGCCGCCGTGGTGGAGATGGGCCAATCGGCTGTTTCGCATCAATTGCGGCTATTGCGCAGTGCCCGTTTAGTCAAATATCGTAAGGAAGGAAAGATGGCCTGGTATTCACTTGACGATACTCACATTGAATCATTACTGGCTCAATGTGTGGAGCATACCAGACATCGCTAAGGAGGCGAACAATGCGCGATTCACATAGTGAAAGTCATGAAATCTCCTGCCGGCGGGACTGCTGTGACGGACGGGTGGCACCGGCCGCCGCCATTTGCAGTTGCTCTGGTGAAAGTGTGGTGGCTGTGGAACCGGATACGGCGGACTGCTGCCGGGCGGATTGTGGTCCGGCGGTGACGGCAGACCAAGCTATTGCCCGGTTTACGCTGGAAGGGCTGGATTGTGGCGATTGTGCCGCCAAGCTGGAAAAGGCCTTAAGCCGGCTGACGGGTGTCAGCCAGGCCAGCGTGTCTTTCGCAACGGCTAAGCTGCAAGTGACTTATGATCCGGAGCTGACGGATACGGCAGCAATCCTTGCCGCCGTGCGGGGCTTTGGCTACACGGGCCGGCTACTCGACGGGCCAGGACAGGTAACAGACAGAAAAAGCATGGTGTTTGTTATTTCCGGCATGGATTGTGCCGATTGCGCCAAGGGACTGGAAAAGCGGATTAGCAAGCTGACCGGCGTATACGCGGCACAGGTGAACTTTGCCACCGGCAAGCTGCTGGTGGAGCATAGTCTGCCGGTGGATGCCATTTATCAGGCGGTGGAACAGGCCGGCTATAAGGCAAGGCTTGAACTGAAAGGAACGGATGTTTCGCCAGGGACGGCTTGGTGGAAGCATGCCAGAACCGGAGCTACCGCGCTGGCCGGCATCCTGTTGGTTGTGGCAACCCTGGCAAATTGGCTGGGCTGCGATGAAGCTGTTGTTTCTTTTCTTTATGTTGCCGCTGCCGTTGCCGGTGGTTATCATACGGCAAGAAGCGGTTTATACGGAGTCCGGTCGCTGACCTTCGATATGAATTTTCTTATGACGATTGCCGTTCTTGGGGCTTTTGCCATCGGTGAAGGGAGCGAAGGGGCTACGGTAGCATTCTTATTTTCCTTTGGCAATACGCTGCAAGCGTATACCGTGGATAAAACCCGGCAATCCATCCGGGCTTTAATGGAATTGGCACCACCGGAAGCGCTGGTGTTGCGGAACGGACAGGAACTGCGGCTGCCGGTAGAGGAGATTGTAGTCGGTGATATCCTTTTGGTGAAGCCCGGTGAACGGATTGCTATGGACGGCATCGTGGCGGAAGGAATATCAGCCGTTAATCAGGCGGCCATTACCGGGGAATCCATTCCGGTAGAAAAGCAGGCGGGCGATACCGTCTATGCCGGCACTCTGAATGAGAACGGTGCTTTGTCTGTCCGGGTAACCAGAGCAGCCGGCGATTCTACTTTGGCCAGAATTATGAAACTGGTGGAAGAAGCACAGGCGCAAAAAGCGCCTTCCCAGCAATTTGTCGATGTATTTTCTAAATATTATACTCCGGCCGTACTGTTGGGGGCACTGGGGGTTATGCTGATTCCCTGGCTGGCGTTCGGATTATCTTTTACCGAATGGTTTTATAAAGGTCTTGTGTTATTGGTGATTTCCTGCCCCTGCGCGCTGGTTATTTCCACGCCGGTTTCCATTGTAGCGGCCATCGGCAACGCGTCCGCCAATGGAGTTTTGATTAAAGGCGGTGCCTATCTGGAGGAACTGGGAGCCATTGAGGCCATTGCTTTCGATAAAACCGGCACGCTGACGACGGGCCAGCCGGTGGTGACCGGTTTACTGCCAGTGCAGCCGGTAACGGAACAGGAACTTTTGCAGATTGCCGCTTCCATTGAGAAGTTTTCAGAGCATCCGCTGGCCGCGGCTATTTTACAGAAGGCGGCGGGACTTTCCCTGCTGCCGGCGAAAGGTTTTACAGCGCTGGTTGGACGGGGCGCGCAAGCCGAACTGGCGGGAAATACCGTATATATCGGTAATCGACGGCTGATGGAAGAACTGGGGCTTTCCACGGCGGTTTGCGAGCCGGCCGTCACTACCTGGCAGCAACAGGGGAAAACGGTCATGTTTGTCGGTAACCGGCAGGAATTGTTCGGTGTCATCGCCGTGGCCGACACGGTCCGGGACAATGCCGGCGAAGCGATCGCGGCACTGCGCCGAACCGGCATGAAGCACACGGCTATGCTTACCGGCGATCAGACCGCCGTGGCCGCCTGGATCGCCGGCAGTTTGCAGCTTGATTCCTATTATAGTGAGCTGCTGCCGGAAGATAAGGTGGCGATTGTTAAAAAACTGGCGGCAGACTATGGCCGGGTTGTCATGGTGGGAGACGGGGTGAATGACGCTCCGGCCCTGGCGGCGGCCAATATCGGGATTGCCATGGGCGTGGCCGGCTCGGATACTGCTTTGGAAACGGCCGATGTAGCCCTGATGGCCGACGATCTGGGTAAGTTATCTTATGTAATGCGTCTGAGCCGCAAGACGGTAGCCATTATCAAGCAGAATATCGGCTTTTCCGTACTGATAAAAGCGCTGTTCATCTGGCTGACACTGGCCGGTCATGGCAATCTGTGGATGGCTGTGTTTGCCGATACGGGTTCCTCCATCCTGGTTACGCTAAACGGCATGCGCCTTATGCGCAAGCTGGCTTAAGACGGTTTGTTGTGTTGAACAGTTGCATAAAAACGGCATTTGCCATAAAATAGAGGATATATTTTTTAATTGCACCAAATAGTGAGGAGACCTTATGAACGATTCACAGAATATAGCGGCCGAAAGGACAGCCGAAACAAAGCGGGCTGTCCTCTGGATTGCCTGCCTGCTGGGCTGGCTGTCCGCCTTCGGGCCGTTATCCATTGATATGTATCTGCCGGCTATGCCTCATTTGGCCAATGACCTGCAGGCCAGCACTTCCCTGGCCCAGCTTAGTTTGACCGCCTGTCTGCTGGGGATTGCGCTGGGACAGATCTTCATCGGACCCCTTAGCGACACCTACGGACGGCGGGGGCCCTTATTGGTTGGGTTAGCCATTTACGCTGCCGCCTCGTTTTTATGTGTCATGGCGCCAACGATGGAACTGTTTGTTGCCATGCGGTTTGTTCAGGGGCTGGCCGGCTCCGCCGGGGTGGTTATTTCCCGGGCAACGGTCAGGGATCTTTACTCCGGACCGGCGATGACCCGCTTTTTTGCCCTGCTGATGTTGATTAACGGCTTTGCTCCCATTTTTGCACCGGTCTTGGGTGGTCAGATTCTGGCGTTTACTTCCTGGCGGGGAATTTTTATTGTCCTTGCCGGTATTGGCCTTGCTATGCTGGCCGGCGTTTTTTTCGGGTTACGTGAGACGCTGCCGCTTAAGCGGCGTTCCCGGGGTGGTATTGCCAATAGTTTGCGGACATACCGCAGCTTGCTGAGCAACCGGACCTTTATGGGTTATGCACTGGCGCAGGGCTTTGTCTCGGCGGCGATGTTTGCCTATATTTCCGGTTCTCCCTTTGTATTGCAGGATATTTATGGTGTTTCGCCGCAAATGTTCAGCGTTTATTTTGGCATAAACGGCTTAGGCATTATCCTGGCCGGGCAGATAACCGGCCGTCTGGCCGGGCGCATCAGCGAGACCAGGCTGCTGATTGCCGGTCTGGGGATTTCCTTTGTGGGAGGAGCGGCGCTGCTCCTGATGATTTTGCTGCAAGGCTCGTTATATATGATTCTGGTTCCATTATTTTTGGTCATTGCCAGTGTGGGGATTGTCGGCACCAGTTGTTTTGCCTTGGCCATGCAGGATCAGGCCAAGGCAGCCGGCAGTGCCTCGGCCTTGATCGGGTTGTTTTCTTTCGTGTTCGGCGGAATTATGGCGCCCTTGGTTGGTATCGCCGGCAGCCGGACGGCTGTGCCGATGGGTGTGATCATTGCTCTGGCGGAGACGGCCGCTGTATTAAGTTATGTCTGGCTGGTAAAGCATAAACAAGATTGATCACGGACAAAGAAATACAGGCAAAAGGCGCGCCGGGCGGTTAACGCGGCGCGCCTTTTGCCTGTAGCGGCAGTATCTATTATCTTATGATATGGCTGATGCGTATATCACCGCCATCATTTAAATCCAGCACGGTGCCGTCCTCCAACTGGACTATCGAGCGGGAGGGCCAACGCTTGTTTGTGCAGACGACGCGCCCCTTGCTGCCGTTGGTCAGCATGACCGGGTCGCCGGTCAGAAAATTGGTCATGTGACTGATGAAGGTGAGACAGGCTTTGGGGTCCAGGCGGTATACCTCGTGCTGCAGCTTCTCAATACTACAGTAAGGGCTCAGCATGCCCGGATCGCGATTGATAGTCAGTGCTTCATCGTAGAGATCGGCAATGGCGATGATTTTAGCGTAGGGATGAATGTCGGTACCTGACAATCCCTGCGGATAACCGCTGCCATCCTCCCTTTCATGGTGATCGGTCACACCCAGGCGGACGCTTTCGGCAATACCGGGAACCTTGCTAAGCAGTTCATAACCTAACGTAACATGCTGCTTATAGGCTTCATAATGGTCGGTCGAGAGTTTATGGGGCCTGTTGACCAGCTTGGGCGGCAGAAGGGATTTGCCGACATCATGCAGCAGGCCGGCCAGTGAAATGGCATGGATGCTTTCCGGCGGGTACTTGAGCCACAGTGCAATCAGGCCGGCAATGACACTGACATTGACGCTATGGCGAAACGTATAGTCATCGCAGGGTGGTAAATTATATAATTGATCAATGACATTGCCGGCGGTGGTCAGGTTTTGAGCCAGATCATCGGCTGTTTTCCGAAAGGTGGCGAGAGGGAGCATACGGGTTTGGCGGATTGTATCAAAGGCCTGCTCTACCACATCGACCGATTGGTTGTAGGTGTTTAAAAATTTTTGGAGAGCCGGATCGGCAATGACCTGTTCCGTGACTTCGCTCCAGATAGATACGTTTTGGATGTTCCAGGTTTCCAGCTTTTTTATAATAGGTTGTGTAACTACTGTGCCCTGATTAATCAGAACATTACCGTACTCCGAATAGACATCCTTGGCCAGTTCGGTGCCGGACACTAAAAAGGCTACCGGTTGCTCGACAATTTTTCTTGCTGTTTCTGTCATATGCTTGCACCTCAACCTCATTTTCCTTAGTGGCATTGGTAAAAATTTTCGCTGTGCTGGAAATAAACCCTTCTTTTTTGCAAAAATTTCTGCTATGGTGCAACCGGCGAATAGCGGAATAAAAAACAGACCAAGTCAGTTGACCGGTGGCTATTTCGTGCTGCCTACCTATCCGGGGGATTTGGCCTGTATCGGATTTGACTGTCCGGTACGACGAAAATCGACAAGTTCATTATTAATCACAGTTTTGTTCTGCCTGGTATTATCGGTATGATAACAGGCTGTATTGCGGGCTATATACTGGTAAGCATATTATTTTAAGTGCGGGAAAAAGGTCTGTTGTCAGGCCTTTTTTGTATACCGTGATAAATGATTTCTAGTTGACAAATTATTACTTTTACTGGATACTAAAAGAGTGTCAATTGTGCAAATCAGTTAAAAAAGTGAATATTGGGCAAACCTGCCGAAAGGCAGGGACGCAAAGCTACGGGTCTAACGACAATGAATTTTGCCTATGATCGCCATGCCGCCAAATAACCGAAGGGTTAGTTGTTTTGTAGGACAGGGCTATACCTGTCTTTTTTGCATGGTCAAAAGAACATAACCTGTCTGATCGTTAGACCGGTAAGTAGTTGCCAGACTTCTGCGGCGTTGCGGAACAAGGCATGAGTCCTTGGTGCGTCTGGCGGGAATGATGGGAAGGAGGCGGTTAAGACTGAGCGACAAGGTGATGGTTCCCAGTTTTTGGTGTAGAGGAAGTAAAAACGGGTAGAGGAGATTCAGTGAACAGTGAAATTAACGATAGGTAAAAAGATTTTTGGGGCTTTTCTGGTTATTATTAGCGGCATGGTTCTCTTAAGCGGATATACTTACTATAAAATTGGCCAGATTAATGAAGAGTACCAGTCTACTACAACGATAAACATTGAAAAACTGATCTTGGCGGAGGAACTGTCCAATAATATTGTGGAAGAAGCCGCGACAGTCCGTAAATTCAATCTTACCGGCGATCCGGCGGCACGGGAAGAGTTTGCTGCTATCCAGAAGGAATCAAACGGCAGAATTGACCGGATGGAGCATATCTTTGTAACGGAAAGTGCGAAGAAAAGCATAGCCGAGATTAAGGCGGCCAAGGCGGAATACGAACAATTGGCCACACAGGCCATGCAGGCCGGTCTGGCCAATGACCAGCAAGCTTTGAAAACCATCATCCAACAGGGGGCTGTTCCCTATGCAAAGGTAACCAAGCAAACGGATGAACTGGTTGATATGATCAAGGAGTATGTTAAAGCAGAACAGGCTAAAATCGGCGACAAAGCAACAACCAATCAGCGGGTTCTTTTTATTATTAACGGCCTGATTATTGTGCTGGCTGTTGCCATCAGTATTAAGCTTAATAGCTCCATCTCCACGGCGGTCGGCCAATTGGTCCGGGCAGTTACGGAGATTGCCGGCGGGAAAATTACCCGGGACAGTATTCGCGTACAGTCAAATGATGAAATTGCTGATTTGGCTGCCGCGATAAATACGATGAAAACCAATATGCGGACGATGATTCAGCAGGTTATGGATTCAGCCGAGCTATTGGCCGCTTCTTCGGCGCAGTTAAAGGATAATTCCGGCCAAATGGCGCAAGCCGGCAGCCAGGTGGCAGACTCGATCAATGCTATTGCCTCCGGGGCCGAACAGCAGTTGGCTTCCGTCGATGCGACGGCGGCGGTGATTACTCAGATGTCGGCGGGAATTCAACAGGCTGCGGCCAATGCGGCGGAAATCAATGAACGGTCGGGCGAAGCGGCGGAAACGGCAATCGTTGGCAGTGAATCGGTAAAAGGCGCTATCCTGCACATGAATAAAATAGAAGAAAATGTTGCCCATTCGGCTGAGGTAGTCACGCAATTGGGCATGCGGTCAAAAGAAATTGGACAAATTATCGACACGATTTCGCAAATTGCCAGCCAGACCAATCTGTTGGCGCTGAATGCGGCGATTGAAGCGGCACGGGCCGGGGAACAGGGCAGGGGGTTTGCCGTAGTAGCTGAGGAAGTGCGCAAGCTGGCCGAACAATCACAGGATGCGGCCAAGCAGATTGCCGGGTTGATCGGTATGATTCAGACCGATACCGACAGGGCTGTTGCCGTCATGAACGAAGGACCGGAACTGGTCAGTCAGGGGGCGGATGTTGTGCAGATGGCCGGACTGGCTTTTCAGGACATCAACGATCTGGTACAAACCATTCATGAACAGATGCAGCAAGTGTCGGACACGTTGCAGCAAATTTCTACAGGCAGCCAGCAAATTGTTTTATCGGTAGAACGTATTGATCAGCATAGTAAACTGGCGGTAGGCAAGACGCAGGCTGCTTCGGCGGCTACAGAAGAACAGTCGGCCTCGTCGCAGGAGATTGCGGCAGCCAGTGAGGAATTGTCCAGCACAGCAGAGGAGCTAAAGCGTATTGTCGACCGGTTTCAATTAAGTTAAATAGCGGCGGTTCTGCAAGCTATCGGCCAAGGATAAGGAAAACCCCAGGCGAGTTGGTTCTCGCCTGGGGTTTTATGCTATTCTAGATCTAAGATCTTTGTTAACTCCATCGTTATTTTAAGCAAGGGGTTTTCCACCATATAGCCGGATAAAGTCATTTGATCTTCTTTCCTGTGGCCGGTTAGTGACAGGGTGTAGGAATGAATGGCACCGAAGAAGGAAGGGCCTGTACCATGCTTGTTGACACAGACAGAACCGGTGATGGCATCATTTTCGAAAGAAAGTTTGCCAACGTGATAAAATGAAGCATCGCCGCCAATAAGCTGATCGCCATCAAGTACGGCGGTACCGGCGCCAAAGGACAGGTTTTTGGTGCGAAATTGAAAGGACCAAATACTCTTCGACATATGATTACCCCCTCTTAATCGTTATATCATATACTTTTGCCATATAGTTACAAAATCCTGCCAAATAGGACGGCATTTTTCGATAATTGATCATAAAAATAACGCGGCAGGTTTGCCGCGTTGGTAGGGCATGTCTTTCAGTATGTCGACTGACGAGACGGATGATGAAATTTTGTCCGTCCAGCAATTTCTGCTTTCAGGGCTGGTGGAGCATTAGTTCTATTCTGCCGGGGTATCGTCGGTGTCCGGCAGTTCGGTTGCCGCCGGTGGCTCCTCCTGCATGGTTTCTTTTTTAATGTTATGCATAACCAGTTCGGCATCGGAGATACTTGAGAATACACCGTTTAGCAGCTTTTTCATTGACATACCTCCCTTAGTTTTGCGTAAACTTCGCCACAATATATAGTATATGCGGTAAATATGCAAATATGCCCGGAAAAAATTTCTATTGCCTGTTGCCAGAAGGTTAAAGACGACCAAATAAATAAGGTGGCATAGCCACCTCGGTTACTCCTTATTAGAGTTCTTCTCCGCCTTGTTCTCGCTTTTGGATGCTGCGACATTTTGTGCCTTGTTCCGGGCATTTTGGCGGCTTTTAAACTGATCGAACGTTTTTCCTCCCATAAGAATCACCTCCTGTCTTGGGCTCTGCGAAACGTGCCCGCCTAGTGGGGCGGTACATCATGCATAAGTGAGTCGGCTTCAATTTCCTTTAATTCCAGATTATTTTGGTAAGTAAGGGTCAGCGTGCTGGCGGCATCAAAATATGCATCCTCATAATTGCTGGCTCTTACTGTTCTGCCGGTGTCCAGGCCGTCAAGAAAAATACGGTAGCGTGCCATAGCTGGTTTCCTCCCACGGTTGTTTATCGGTACTAGTTTATCCTTTGGCCGGCGCTGTTATACCGGTTGTTAGAAAGCTAAGCCTGCCGTAATGGGCGTGCCATAGTCTGATGTATAAGCTGTTTTAGTTTACGTAACAATAAGAAGCTTGCGGCATACTATATAATAAATCGAAAAATAGGGGGGCCGTTGCCATGAGAGCCTATGCCCATGGTCCGGGGCGCCTGGTCTATCCGCTGTGTCCTTACTGCCACCGGCCGTATCGTACCGGAATCTGGTACGGCAAGCGTCCACCGGATCCTTTTGTCTTTTTTCCTGAACTAGTGGTTGAAACCTCGTATGCGACGTTGTTTCCGGAACTCGTATTCTATCCCTAGTGGTCCACCAGCTCTGAAAATACAATTGCTTCCCGGGCCTTTTGCCGCAAGGCGTTGTTGTTGTCGGCTCACCGATCATCCGATAGGTGCGTCCGCTCGCCTTGCTTTATGAACAAATCCCGCAAATCTAATTTGTACCTTCAAAGTTGGCGGACCACCCGCCGGTGGCGTAAATAAAGAGAACAGGCAGCAGCACCATAAGTGTGCTGTTGCCTGTTCTCTTTGTATGTAACAATATTCAATGGTCGTGAATCGGGACCAAGGCAATCCAAAGGTCAGGTTTTTTCTTCCATCTCATTAGCCGGTTGTACCTTTGGGTGGCTTGCAGCAGGCAGCCAACGCGCTTGGTCATGCAAATTCTCCCGTAACGGATATAGATTCCCCAGGCTTTACTCATAATACATACCCCTTTCCGGTTTTACGTAATAAGCAGTAGTAGGATGATAGCAGGGAAGCTCTGCCGGAAAGACGGGCAAACGGTATTGAGCTAAGTGGGTGCAGTGAACCTGCCGGTAGTCGAATTATAACACGAAAGTTTACATAAGGATAGCGGTGTTTTTTTCCAGCTGGGAAAACGTCAGCCGGCTGTGACCAATACCAACTTGGCGGAATATGGTGTAGGGGAGAATAATATGGGATTGAGGGATGGTATGGAAAGAAAGGAATTTAATGATTATGTGAGACAGCTCGTTGTCGGTGTAAATGAAAGGGTGCCGTTGTTGAACGGAAGCTATAGTACGGCCATTAATTTTGACAATGCAGCCACCACGCCGCCCTTTCACTGTGTCTTAAGGAAAATTGAAGAGTTTTGTCCCTGGTATTCTTCCGTACACCGCGGCACCGGCTACAAGTCGGTGACCACCTCTGACTGGTACGAAGCGGCGAGGGAGGAAATCAAAGCATTCGTTCATGCAGACGAGGAAAAGGACATTCTTATATATACGAAGAGTACGACCGAGGCGATTAATGTTCTGGCCCATACCCTGTCCCAACAGGACGGCCGGACTGTCGTTCTTTCCTCGGAGATGGAGCATCTGGCCAATGATTTGCCGTGGCGGAATGCTTTTACCACCGACTATGTGGCCGTTGACCGGAGTGGCCGTCTAGTCCTGGCAAACCTGGAGAAAAAGCTGCGGCAATACGGCGGCAGTGTAAAGCTGGTTGCCGTAACGGGAGCTTCCAATGTAACAGGTTATATGAATCCCATACATCAAATAGCCGCCATCTGTCATCAATACGGAGCGCAGCTTTTAGTCGACGGAGCGCAGCTTGTGCCGCACTGTCCTGTGGATATGAAGCCTCATTCATCGCGGGAGCATATTGATTTTCTGGTTTTTTCGGCCCATAAAATGTACGCTCCCTTTGGTGTGGGCATCCTGATCGGCCCCCGTAAGGCCTTTCACGATGTCAGCCCCCTGTGTAAAGGGGGTGGAGCGGTCAAACTGGTAGGCCGTCAGTTTGTCGATTGGGATGATTCTCCCTATAAGGAGGAGGCGGGCACTCCGAATGTGATCGGGGTGGTGGCCCTGGTGGCAGCCATTCGCCTGATGACGCAGCTTGACGTCAGGGAAATTCACGATTATGAAAGAGAACTGACTGAGTATATTATGACAGGGCTGTCGGAAATTCCCGGCATTCGTCTGTTCGGCCGGACCCGGAGCGGGGAGGATCGGGTAAGCCTTTTTTCCTTCCAGGCGGAAGGGCTGGACCACCGGGCTTTTGCCAAAATGCTCTCTTATGAGGCGGGGATTGCGGTGCGCAGCGGACTATTTTGCGCCCATCCCTATGTGGAAAATTTGCTCGGTGTCACGGAAAAGGAACTGAACTATTATCATAAGCACCAGGAGGCGAGGGTGCCGGGGCTGGTACGGGTCAGTCTGGGTGTATACAATACATGCCGGGAGGCCGACGTATTCCTGGAGACAGTCGGTCATATCATCAGACATAAAGACCATTACAAACAAAAATATGAAGCGCTGGACAGCCAGGCCGGTTCGGGGAACGTGCCGTTCTGGGTAAAGCGGCATGTACCGTGACCTGGCAAGGTCGGGTGTGTCAGCACTCCCTAACGGGTAAAATTGCCGGGCCATCATGTAGGCAGACAGCAAAAAGGCCGTTCCGGAAATTCCGGGACGGCCTTATCAACTGTTTAGAGAGAGAGTATGCGTGCGTTTGGCTCAGGTGCTATTGATTCTGGTTGGGATTATCGCCAGGCTGGCAGGGCGGTTGACCATGATGCGGTCCATGGGGCGGACGGAGAGCGTCAGCCACTTTTTTCGCCTGCTCATCGCTTAGTCCGGCAGCTTTTTTCAGGTCTTTTACCATGTCGGGCCGGTCTGATGCTTTTTGTTCAAAATAAGCGTGGCGTTCTTCCGGGGTCATGTTTTTGGTTTGTTCGAATTCGGCTTTTCTTTCCTCGGCCTTGGCGGCGAAGAATTGCTGGATCTTATCTGATTGTTTTTGGGTAATGGTGCCGCCTTGGACAAGCTGAGTTACTTTATTTTTCAGGTCGGGAAAGCCTTTCTCCGGACCGGCGGGACGGGGCGGACGCATGGCATCGGCCACTGCTTTGGCCTGGTCATCGCTCAAGCCGGCCGCGGTCTTGATATCGCCGATAAAGTCGGGACGGGTGCCTTTCTTTTGTTGGAAATAGGTGCGGCGGTCAGCTTCCGACATGGCTTTCACTTTTTCAAATTCCGCCCGGCGTTCGTTATCCTTTGCCTGGAAGAAAGATGTGAGCTTATCGGCCTGATTCTGGGTAATGGTTCCTGCGCTTACCAACTGGGTAAGCGCGTCAGTCATGTGCTGCCGCATATCCTTGAAGCCAGGTGGCGGGCACTCCCGGCGGGCTTCATAATCCGGCGGCGGTGCGGCGGTATCGGTGGCGGCCAGGGCCAGTCCCCCCAGGGAAAGCAGGATCGTTCCGGCGAGTAAGCCGCCGATGGTCTTTTTTGTTAATGATATTTTCATAGGGCATTCTCCTTTGCCGTATAATGTTGTCTTGCTTGATTCTTATTATGCAGGAGAATTGTTACAACTTTGTTACAAACTTGTGTAAAATTAGCCTGATTTTGCATTTGTCACATCAAACCAGAAGCTAACTCCCTGATCATGATTGGCAACTCCATAGGCGTTGCCGTGCAGTTCCTGGATGGCCCGGACGATAGACAGGCCCAGGCCGTAGCCGCCGTGTTCACGGGAACGGGATTTATCCACCTTGTAGAAGCTTAGCCAGATTTTATCAAGGCTTTCAGATGGAATGGGCTGGCCGGTATTGGAGACCGAAACGCGGATATGGCTGCCCGTATCTTCAGCATTGATCTGAAGGCGGCGGGCTCCTTCGGTATGATCCAGGGCGTTGTTGACCAGATTGCATAGGATTTGCTCAATACGGAGCGGGTCGCCAAAAACCTGTAGTTGTTCCGGAATGTCCGCAATGAGTGTGATCTGCTTTTCCGTCAGCAGCGATTGGTATTTCAGCGCAATATCGCCCAGCAGGGCAGAAAGATCAAAATTGCTTTGGTTTAGCTTAAAAAAGCCTGATTCAATTTGCGACAGGTTTAGCAGGTCTTTGACCAGTCTGTCCATTTTTTCCGCTTCGTCAATGATGACGGAGCAATAAAAATTGCGGTCCTCTTCATTGACGGCGATATTTTCTTTTAAACCTTCGGCATAGCCCAGCAGCAGCGAAAGCGGTGTTTTTAATTCGTGAGATACACTGGACACAAAGTCCTGACGCATTTTATCCAGTTTCCGTTCTTTCTCGACATCGGCCATCAATTGCTGGTTTTTTTGATGCAGCTCGGCAATGGCCGTCCCCAGTTGGGCGGATAAGTGATTAATACTGTTACCCAGTTCGCCGATTTCATCGGTGCGGTTGATGGTGCAGGTCTTGGAAAAGTCAAGCTGGCTCATGTTTTGGGCGATTTGCTTAAGTTCCAATATGGGCGAAGTGAATTTCCTGGCGAAGAAGTAGGCCCAGAGAGAGCCGAGCAGAATGGAGAGCAGACCGGTCCAGGCGATGAATTGGGCTGCGATACCGGCACTTTCCCATACCGGGGCCAGCGGTTGACGAAGCAGGAGCAGATCGCCGTTGCGTAGCTGGTATTCCAGCACTACCGAATCAAGATTCAGTTCCGGACTGTGCTGGATTTCCAATTTGGTGCGGCTGTCGATGGTCTCTTTGGATTTAACGACAGGTGCCGGCGGCCGGCGGAGATTGTTATCCCTGGGAGCCGGCGGATTATTTTCGTTGCCGTGCCGCAGGGGCGGCGGAAAGGGCTCCTGGAATTTCGCATTAATAATGCGGCCGAAAGAGCTGTATTTAACCGAATTATCCTGAGCGATAATGACGATGCCGGCGCCAAGCGTGTTGCCGATCCGTTCGAGATCCAGGGAGATGTCTTCCGGGTTTCCGGCATAAAGTTCGTCGATCTGTCGGCAGTTTTGAATCAGCACCGCTTTCTTCTGCCAATAATAATAATCTTCCAGACCCGTGGAAGTGAGGCCCCAGGAAAGCAGGGTAAAGAAGAGCAGGAGTGCGGTGAGGCTGAGAAACAGTCTGGTACGAAGTGAGAGTTTCATTTGGCCGCCTCGAATCGATAGCCATAGCCCCGAATGGTTTGAATCAGGGTATGTTTGTCCTGTAATTTGGCCCGGAGGCGGTTGATATGGGTGTCGACTGTTCGCAAATCGCCAAAGTATTCATAGTCCCAGACATGATCGAGAATTTGCTGGCGGCTCAGTGCCTTTCCCTTATTTTCAGCCAGATAGATCAGCAGATCATATTCTTTCGGACTTAAATCGAGGAATTGATTGGCAATGAGGACCTGACGGGCTGTCGGATCAATGGTCAGACCATCATAGGAAAATTGTTTGTCCCGGTCCAGCCGCCGGAAGAGAGAATTGACCCGGGCGGTCAGAATTTTGGGACTGAAGGGCTTGGTTATGTATTCGTCGGCACCGATCTCGAAGGCGAATAACTGGTCGATTTCCTCGCCGCGGGCGGTGAGCATGATGACCGGAATATTTGACTTCTTGCGAATTTCCCGGCAGACAGTCAAGCCGTCCTGTTCGGGCATCATGACGTCCAGGATAACTAAATCAACCGCCGCCTGATCAATCATATCCAGCGCGATCCTGCCATTTTCAGCTTCCAGGATGGCATAGCCTTCGCGGGAAAGAAAATCGGCTACCAGTTTTCTCAGGCGCGATTCATCGTCGACAATTAATACGGTTTTATTCACGGAAGAAATTCTCCTTATGCAGGTATTGGGGGTATCTGTTTATACAATAAGATAGTTATAAAGCATAAGTCAATAACCTATTTTGGCGCTAGTACCGTGTAACATCTAAAACCATACTATTCTGGCGGAATATTTCTCGCCAACCTACGTTGTCGTCAATCGGCGTAGGAACCGCTACGCCTCCTTCCTCCGCCTTGGCTGGCGAAAAATCTCCTCGCCAGCCTATGTATGGTTTTAAAGGTTACAAGGTACTAGTGGTCCGCTGACCTTGAAAACAGAAATTGCTGACGGTCGAATTTTCGTCGTCCATCATTGTCGTCAGCCGACGTACTGGCGTTATGCCTCCCGCCTCCGCCTTGGCTGACAAAATTTTGTCTCGCCACCATCTTCCTGTTTCAAAGTTGGTGGACCGCTAGTGCCGGCAAGGATAAGAAAAAAACAGCCACAGGTGTGGCTGTAAAAGGGTGAAGCTTTTTTTGTTAGCAGGTAGGACTGCAGTCATTATTATCAAAGCAGCAGAAAAGCAGCAGGATGATAATGATGATAATCCAGCACCCATTGCCGCGGCCGCCGCCAAATCCGAAACCCATAAAAATCCACTCCTTTTACTGTAAGTAATCTGTTGCTCTATATCCTATGACGGAGAGTGGCCGGTTGCTATTCTCCACCATGGTTTTTTTGCTGCGATCGTTTCCATAACAACAAACAATTTATAGCAGGAAAATGTTGATTTTTGTCTAAATATATCGAATAGGAGGAGTGCTATGCAATCGTTAATTGGTTTAAGCTTAAGGGGACAGCAAATGAAATACCGGAGCAAAGGGCGGCTCAATCGCCGGCTGGTGGCGCTAATCGTCGCAGTTGTGGCGGCAGGCCTGCTGGTCAGGCAATATTTCATGTAATAGGCGGCAGTGTAGCCTTTTCTACTCTCTTTACATAAAATGAAGAGAGGTGAGGAGATGGCCTACTCCATTGTTATCAGTCGTGCCAACCGGCAGTTGACGCTTTATCAAAACGGTAAGATCGTTCAGGTTTATCCGGTTGGCGTAGGAAAGTTTTCCACGCCGACACCAGTTGGCCGGTTTCAGATTGTCAGCAAGGTGCCCAATCCGGGCGGTCCCTTTGGTGTGATGTGGATGGGGCTGAGTCAACCACATTACGGAATTCACGGGACTAATAATCCGGCTTCCATCGGACAGCACGTGTCCCATGGCTGTGTCCGCATGCAAAACAGCCACGTGCTTGCCCTGGCCCGGCTGGTGCCTATCGGAACACCGGTGAGTATTCAATAAGGATATTGTGGAACAATGGCAGGATTTAGCGAGCATCCTGCCTAATCTTTTTTATAGGTGATTAAATGAGTGAGCGACAGATGGTCAGCGCAACAGAACTGGCTAAAATGGGAAAATGTGAGCAGCAGTTGGTTTATGATGCACAATACGGTGAGGATAAGAAGCTGACCGAGGAATACATTCGTCGGGGAAACCGGAGTCATGAGCAATTTGCCTGCCACCTTATGGGTGTTAGGCAAGGCTGGTTTAGCCGCTTGCTGGCTTGGCTGCTGCGTCTGTTGTGCGGCCGCGGGAGACGGCCGTGAGCGGCGTCTTTTGTCTGCTGCTGGGTGGTGCTTTTTATCTCTGGTACCGGCGGCGGCAGGCCAGGCTCACGGTGTACCGGCTTGAACCGTATCTGAAGATCCTGGAGCCTATTCCGCTGTGCGGTGCGCCCGATGTCGTCTGGCGACGGAAAGGCAGTTCGACCTTGATAGTCGGCGATTACAAGAGCCGAGCCAATCACCGGATTTACGAGTCCGACATCATCCAACTATCGGTATACCGGTTTTTATTGCTGCATACGCAGGAAAAGGCTGTTGCCGATTACGGGTACATTCATTTTAACGATGGCAGCCGCCGGCGGGTCAAGCTGCTGCGGGAAAAGCAGATCAGTAAGTTGTATGAACGGTACAGAAAGGTTCTTGCCGGCAACATCGAACCGTCGAAAGTCTGCCGGAACGAATATTGCCGCCATTGCTCTCACCGGGCGATTTGTAATAAAAAGAATTAGGAAAACTAGCAAGGGGAATTTTTGCCGGAGGCATTTTTTGTCATAGTTTTGCCATATATCAAGGCTATACTTAGGCCAGTAAGAACAGTATAGGAGGTAGAACAGAATGCACGGTCACATCCCTTTTTTCGGTATGGCTTTTGGCGGATTTCATCTGATTTTTGCCATCGTCTTTTTGTATTTGTTTTATAATATATCAAAATCCCTGCAGCGTATTGCCGCCGGGATGGAAAAGAAAGAGATAAAGCTGCAGTTATTGGCGAATGATGAACTGGATCAAGCAAAGGACAAGAGCGAAGAAGTTAAGCCGTAACCGCATTGGCTACCGTTAAGGTAAACAAAAAGAACCGGAATACCGGTTCTTTTTTGTTGCGTACTTAAAGTGGCTGGCCCACGAAGCCGCTCTATTCGTCAGGCAGTTTGGTGACAATGATCTTGTCAATCCGCATGCGGTCCATATCGACGATTTCAAAGGAAAGTCCCGACCATTCGAAGGTCTCGCCTGTTTTGGGCATGCTGCCCAGGTAGGAGGTGATAAAACCGCCGAGTGTCTGATAATGGTCCCTGTCTTCGCCCGGCATCTCCTGGATATGAAACAGCTCTTTAAATTCTTCAATCGACAAAAGTCCGTCCAGCAGCCAGGAACGGTCATCCCGTTGCACAATTTCCGGATCGTCCTCTTCTTCCTGCGGCAGCTCACCGACTAAATGCTCCAGTATATCGTACAAGGTGACCAGGCCGATCATGCCGCCGAATTCATCCATAATAAAGGCAATATGCGTGCCGGATTGTTGAAACTGTTCCAGAAGTTTAAAGGCCCGCAGGCTGCGGGGAACAAACAGCGGCTCCTCTGTGTGTTCCGCAATGGGCAGGGGAGACTGGCCGCGGGCTAGAAATAAATCTTTGATGTAGACGACTCCCACCAGTTCATCCAGACTGCCCCTGGCAACCGGCAGGCGGGAGTGATGGCTGCTAACCAGGACTTGCCAGATTTCTTCCTCCCCGTCTTCCAGATCAATCCAGTCGATTTGTGTACGGGGAGTCATCAAGGCCGAAACCCGCATATCGCCCAGGCGGAAAACCCGGTCCACAATGTTTCTTTCCGCTTCTTCAAAGGTTCCAACGGCGGTCCCTTCGGCAAGCATGATTTTTATTTCCTCTTCGGTTACACCGGCATCCTGTGGTTCCCGGATATTAAGCAGGTTTAGGACAAATTCGGTAGATAGGCTCAGCAACTGGACCAAAGGGGAAAATAGTTTGGAAAAAAAACGCATAGGAATGGCAATGGCGACGGCAACCGCCTCCGGTGCATTCAGGGCAATCCGTTTAGGGACTAATTCGCCAATAATCAAAGAGGTATAGGTAATCAGTGTGACGACAATAAACATGCTGACGGCGTAACTATGGGGACCGAGCACCGGCAGCGGCGCAAGATAGCCGGCCAGTACCTGGGCGAAGGTGGCGCCGCCGTAAGCTCCGGTGACCACGCCGATAACGCTGATGCCTACCTGCACGGTGGACAGCAACTGGGTCGGTTCATTCGCCAGTTCCCAGGCGGTTTTGGCGGCCGTGCTTCCCTCCAGCGCCTGTTTTTCCAGGCGTGTTTTGCGGGAGGAGACAATAGCAATTTCGGTCATGGCAAACAGGCCATTGGCAATGATCAAGATTAGTATAATCAAAAGTTCCCAACCGATAGACGGGTCTGCTTCCAATGAAAAACCAACTCCTTTTAATTTTACATTATAACAATAGTTTTTCCTTTTTTAAAGAGTGAGAGGCTGCCGGCCATTTGATAAAAATTCCTGTACAGTATATAATAGCTTATTCATAGCGTGGCGTGACACCGGCACACCGTCGGAAAAGAGGTGTGCGGCGCTTGGCAGAGGAGGCAGAGTATGGACGGGACAGAAAGAAAGAATATCCGGCGGGGTTGCAAGGTGCGGATCGTACAGAAGCAGCATCAGCGGACCGGTGAGTTGACCGAAGGGATAGTCAGGGATATTTTGACCAATAGCCCGGTGCATCCCCGGGGAATTAAAGTCAGGTTGGAAACAGGGCATATTGGCAGGGTTCAGGAGGTCTTGTCCACCTGAGTCACCAGACAGAAAAAGAAGGATAATATCTTTTTACGAATAACTTAGTAAGTAAAGCAGTTTTATAAGAACGGGGGAGTTTGATGAGGATACGATGGTGTGTTTGCGATGTGGACGGTACGCTGATGAACTCGGCGAATCATTTGACGGAAGAAACTATGCTGGCCGTACGTCAAATGCAGGAGGCCGGGGTCGAACTTATTTTATCTACCGGCCGAAGCCCGCTGTTTATTAAAGAGCTGGTGGCTAAGCTCAACCTGGGCGGACCGGTAATTTGCTGCAACGGTGGTCTTATCCGGCATGTGGGAACGAGACAAACGTTGTTCAGCAAGGAAATTCGCCGGGAAACCGTACTGGCCTTGGCGGCTGATTTTTTGGACAACGGCGTTGACGCCCTTATGTATTCGGACGAGCATATTTATTATAACCGCGGCAGCAAACGGGCCCAGCTATATTTCCGGTTCAACCAGGAAAAAGAGCCGGAGTTTCAGGTGCCGATGATTGAAATTACCCGGGCAGAGGAATTGCCCGATCGGATCATAAAATTTTTTGTCTGGGATGTCGATGCTGCCTTGGCGGAGCGGATTACGACCATTCACAATAAGCAGGGAGATTTGTATATTGTGCAATCGATGAAAGGTTCCCTGGACGTTATGGCCAGTGGTGTCTCCAAGGGAGAAGCGCTGCGGTTTTTGGCGCAGCAGGGACGGCTACAATTGGCACAGACTGCCGTTTTTGGTGATAACTACAATGATGTCAGTATGTTCGAGTTGGCCGGCTTGCCTATTGCGATGGCCAACGGGGAGGCTGCCGCCAAACAGGCAGCTAAATTTGTCGCCCGCTCCAATGATGAGAACGGTGTGGCTCATGCCATCCGGCGCTATATTTTGGAACAGCCCGTTTGATAATGGAAAAAAGATAGTATAGACGGCCGGCTTTGCCGGCTGTGTTTTTTTCGGTTACGTTAACATAGCAAATCGGAACTTTCTTGGAATATAACCGGCATGACAGCCAGGGAAAACGGGAAACTGATTTTTTCGCGATATATTGTAACTGATAAAAAAATAAATACTATATCTTGTGTTTTTTGCAGGAAAATGGCTGTTTAAGGCGAAACAATCAATAAAAGTAATCTTATGGAGAGGATTGTCATGCTAATCAGGAATGTATTGGTGGAAAACCCTGAGGCTTTGCCGGAAAAAGAAGTACAGGCCTATGTGGCTGAGGAAATGGCTATTTGGCAAAAGACGGGCAAGACTTTGGGCCGTGTTATTCTTTGCCTGGAAGGGAATGATGTGGTCATTCAGTCTTTTGAGCAATCGCCGATCAAAAGAACGCGCCGGATTACCGGTTATCTCAGCACAGTGGATAAGTTTAATGATGCGAAACAGCGGGAATTGGCCGATCGTTTGCCCCATAACCAGGAACGGGAAACAGTGCTGTTGGTGTAGGAAAATACAAGGAGGGATAATCCATGTCTCAGTTGAAAGCCATCTGCCCCCATTGTGACAGTGAACTGGTCAAACAGGCTGTGACGGTGGACTTGGTTGTGTTTAAATGCGTACAGTGCAATCGCGAGTTTGGTCCGTTGCCGGCAGCCTGCACGCAGGACGAGCTGGACCAGCTCTTGCGTGAGTCCGACCGGTGAAAAAACGCCTGGCAAGGCGTTTTTTTTTATGACTGAAAACAGGCTTGCTAAAATTGGAGAATAACTAACAAAGCAGATAGTTATTGACGAGTTTGGTAAAAATATGTAATATGTTATAGGGATCTAAAAAAATATTGGGTAAACTTATCGAAAGGTAAGGACACAAAGCCATGGGTCTAAGGATGTATGCATCTATGATTGCCAGGTTGCCTGTTTTCTATCAAAACGGTTTAGTAGGCCAGGCGACCCCTGGCCTTTTATGTTTTTGTGAGGATTAGGTCGTGCATAATTCTAAGGTGGTGGCAATACGGAGGAGCGAAAGTGAACAAAGGCAAGCTGTTTTTTTTCTTACAACAAATGGGGCAGGCCAGAGGAAGATGGGTTTTCTTGTTTATGGCTGCTTATATCGTTTTGTTTTTTGCTTGGAGCGTTGGCTGGGCTGAAGCAGGAAGCCTGCGCCTGGCAGGTTGCGGTGCTTTGGTTTTCGCCAGTGTGGCGGTTACAAGCGGGCTTTTATTTCAAACCTACCGGAAGGTCAGGGAAGATTCGCTGTTTTGGCTGTTGTTGTTCCTGGGAATTAGCAGTTCAGCCGGTGGTATTCTTCTGGGAGGGTATTACCGGATTGCGTTACAGATCGATTTTCCTCTTCAAAGCTGGGATAATTTATTTTATGTGACAAGTTCACTTTTGACGTTGGCAGCTTATGTCTCCCTGCTTTGGCAGCGCCGGGGAGCCTGCTTTTGCTTTAAGGCGCTGTTTGATATTACGTTGCTCCTGGTTGTTGTTTTTGCGGTAAGCTGGGACTATATCCGGATGTATTTTGCTTTTCCCAATGAACAGGCCTTGACTAATATGCTTTTTCTGGCATATCCTGTTATGGATTTAGGCTTGCTGTTCGGGATCGCCAGATTTTATCTTCAGTTTAAACGGTTCAACCGGCCTATGCTGCATTGTTTTTTGGGGAGTATTATTTTTTTCTTTATTGCCGATACGGCTTTTTTATACGGCTCTTTGATGGAGGTTAATTCTGCCGGCACCTGGTATCACATGCTCTGGGGTATGGCCAATCTGCTGATTGCCTTGGCAGTGTCGTTCCGGCAGGGCGAGTATGCGATTGGGCAGGAAGGCAACTTAGAATATAATCCCGACACCATGTGGCTTTGCCTTTCCTATGGCGTTGTGGCCGGACTGTTCCTGCTGCTGCTGGTAAAGCTGGAGGAGTTTGTCAGCGTGGCTGTCGGGTTGTTCATTTGCCTGCTGCTGATCAGCGTCCGCCAGGTGTTTTCCTTTTTGGAAAATAAGCGGCTGCTCCAGTCGTTGCAGCAGAAGAACGCCGAATTGCTGACCATGGCTTATACCGATCATCTGACCGCCATGCCTAACCGGTTCCGGTTTCTGGAAGATATTAAAGTAAAGCAAAAACCTTGTGTGGCGATTATCAATATTGAAAATTTCCGGGCTATTAATGAATTTTACGGCTGTCAGGCAGGTGATAAGGTGCTGCGCGATGTAGCCGCCTGCATCCTGCAGGAAGCGGGCCGTTGCGGTTATGAGGTATACCGGCTGTCCGGTGACGAATATGCCCTGTTGGCTGACAGTGTGGAGCCAAACCTGTTTAAAAGAAATATTCTGGACATGTATGACTGTATTGAACAAACCAAGTTTTCAATCCATGGACAACTGCATCCTGTTTTTGTGAGCATTGGCCTGTCCTTCACTGCCGAAAGTCCGCTGGAAAAGGCGCAAATGGCCCTTCGGTATGCCCGCCAGCGTCACCTTAAGGTCCAGGTATATGGTGACGACCTGCCGGTAAAAGACAGTTATCACCATAATTTATACTGGGTGCAGGAAGTGCAGGAAGCCATTGAAGAGGACCGCATTTTGCTTTATTATCAGCCGATTTTGGACCTTTGCACCGGCCGGGTTACCAAGTATGAGGCCTTAGTGCGCATGCTGTCCCGGCAGGGAGAGATTATTTCTCCCGGCTGTTTTCTGCCGGTGATTAAAAAAACTAAAATATATCCCCGGCTAACAGAAGTTATTTTGGAAAAATGCTTTGCCTATTTTCAGGACAAGGATGTTGAGTTTTCGATTAATTTGAGCGCAGCCGATATTGCAGACTGCAAGGTAACGCAGCGGATACTTCGGTTGTTGGCCGGTTCGGGATTGGCTGGCCGGGTCACTTTTGAATTTGTCGAATCGGAGGAATTTGAAAACCCCGAGGAACTGCTGCGGTTCATCACTGCAGTCAAACGATATCATGCCAAGATTGCTATTGATGATTTTGGCAGCGGCTATTCCAATTTTGCCCATATTTTTACGATGGGCGCCGATTATATCAAAGTTGACGGGTCACTGGTAAAGGAGATTGCGGACAATCCGTCGGTACTGGCGGTGGTGGAAAGCATCGTCTATCTTGCCCGCAAACTGAATATCAAAGTCATTGCGGAATTTGTCTGCTGTGAAACCATCTACCATACGGTTAAAGATATGGGATTGGATGAAGTACAAGGCTATTTTATCGGTGAACCGAAACCGCATTTGCTGCAGACCTAGTGTCTTGACCAGGTTAAATCTTAGTCTATACAGCCTATCTTTTTCCGTACTGCTGCGTTGTCGTCGGCTTACATATGGCCGATATGCGCGCCTCCTCCGCCTTGCATTGCAGAAAAATCTATACTGTATAATTCTAATTCATAACTTTGCCAAGACACTAGGTACCCACTGCCTTATTCGCATTGTGCCTCTAGCCGTTTTTTTATGTCTGGCTGTTTCGGTAAAATCCTGAAATAGCCCAAACTGTTTCTGCGGCTTTAATTTCCTGTCAGACGAGAAATTTTCTCGTTATGCCGGCCGGCTCATTAAATCGGTGGCTTCCGAGAGGAACAGGGCTTCATCGTAGCGAAACATATCTAAAAATAAGCTGCGGGAGTATAGTATGCGGGAAACGGTAAAGAAATTGTTGATTACCACCGAATTGCCTTTTGATCAACTGGAGATTCTTATGCGCATTCATCTTGCCAACCGGACAAGCTTTTCCGTTACTTGGGTAAAGCGGGTTCAGGCAACTAATTTCAGCTATTACTGCTATGTGGTGATGGAAGACGCCCGCCGGGAAGCGGACATTTGCGCGGCTCTGGAGCTTGTCTGTGTGGAGGTGCTGCGGGCAACGAAATGTGTCTGGCAGCCCATCACGTAAAAACATCCCGTTTGAATCGGACAAGACGGTATTGCTTTGGTGTGCCTGGCGAACTATTAATGCTATAAAGCAAAAACTCCCCCGTGAAGGGGAGTTTTCTGCTTTATAGGCTGTTTATTTTCCACTGTGAGCCATTAAATTGGCCACTTTATTGGCAAATCCGATGGGGTCGTCCGGCAGGATGCCTTCGATAAGCAGCGCCTGGGTATAGAGCAGGTCGCAGTAGTCGGTGAAGGCCGTGGCTGTAGGATCGGTTTCATACACTTTTTTCAAAGCGGTGAATACTTCGTGATGGGGGTTCAGCTCCAGAATGCGGCTGGCCTTGAAGGGGGCTTTATTCATTTCGGCCAGAATCTGTTCCATCGACAGGCTGATGCCGTTGTTGTCACTGACCAGGCAGACGGCGCTTGATTTTAGGCGGCTGCTGATCTTGACATCGGTAATTTTTCCGGACAGTTTTTCTTTAATGGCCTGCAGAAGCGGCTCATTTTCTTTGGAAAGGCTTTCGGCATCCTGCTTGGCTTCCGGTGATTCCAAGTCGTCCAGTTGCAGATCACCGCGGCTGATTGACTGGAACTTCTTCTCTTTAAATTCCTGTAAGGCGTCAATGGTGAATTCATCGACCCGGTCAAATAGAAAGAGTACTTCGACTCCTTTTTCCTTCAGCAGTTCCATTTGCGGCAGCCGTTCCACTGAGGAGCGGTCTTTGCCGGTGGCATAGTAGATAACTTTCTGTTTTTCCGGCATCCGTCCCACATATTCGTCAAGCGAGGTAAGGCCGTCGGCGGAATGGGAGGAAGGGAAGAGCAGCAGGCCTTTTAGCTTATCCCGGCTTTGATAGTCGGAATAGACGCCGATTTTCAGGGCCTGGCCAAATTCTTTCCAGAAGGACTCGTATTGGGGACGATCCTTAGACAACAGGTTCTCCAGTGTTTTCAGTACGCTTTTTTCCAGGTTTTTACCGATCAGTTTTAGCTGTTTACTGTGCTGCAGCAATTCCCGGGAGATATTGAGCGAGAAGTCAGGCGAATCCACCAGACCGCGGACAAAACGCAGGTACTCCGGCAGCAGGTCCTGGCATTTTTCCATAATGAAAATATGCTTGGAGTACAGCCGGATACCGCCGGTGGCATCCCGGTCATACAGGTCGAACGGGGCCCGGGCCGGCAGGTATAAGAGGCTGGTATATTCCACGGTGCCTTCCGCTTTGGAATGAATGACCTCCAGCGGGTTTTCCCAGTCATGGAACAAATCCTTATAGAAAGAATCGTATTCTTCCCGGGTGATTTCGTTCTTGTTTTTCGCCCAGAGCGGGGTCATCGAATTTAAAGTACGGACTTCTATTGTTTTTACAGCGTCGGCACCTTCAATCGGTTTGCCGTCGGCATCTTTGGGCTGTTCCTCTTTGGTAACGTTCATTTTGATCGGATAACGGATATAATCAGAGTACTTCTTGACCAGTGATTGCAGGGTGTATGTATGTAAGAAGTTTTCTTCGGCAGTACGGAATTCTTCCTTCAGGGTGAGGATGATGGTAGTACCTCGTTGCTCCTTATCGCATTCTTCGATAGTATAGGTTCCGTCGCCGGTGGATTCCCAGCGGATTCCATTGGCCTCCCCGGGCGCACGGGTTAATAGGGTTACTTTTTCCGCGACCATAAAGGCGGAATAAAAACCAACACCGAACTGGCCGATCAGTTCCTGGTCAGGGGACGTTTCTTTTTCTTTTAGTTTGGCAAGAAAGGCTTTCGTACCGGACTTGGCAATGGTGCCAATATTTTCAACGACTTCCTCATAGGTCATCCCCATACCGTTATCGGAGATTGTCAGGGTGTGGGTGGTTTCATCAGGCACTAAGAAAATTTCAAAGTCCGAATTGCCTTCCAGCAGCGCCGAATTAGTCAAAGACTCAAAACGTACTTTGTCAATCGCATCCGATGCGTTGGAAATAAGTTCGCGCAAGAAGATTTCCCGGTTGGTATAAATAGAGTGAACCATTAAATCCAGCAGTTGTTTGGTTTCGGCTTGAAACTCCCGCGTTTGTTTAGGTTTTGTTTCTTGAGTCATGGTGCGAGTCTCCTTTTCGTCAGTCTTAACAAGTTGTTAGCACTCAATCTTCTTGAGTGCTAACTTTGTTTATATCATAACCGGATTGGCGGTGTAAATCAATTGTTTTTGTGGGGCTTTTTACTTTTTTATGGGAATTTTATTGCCTGTTAACTAAAATAGCTGTACCAATTACCAAGATTCTAATTTTTTTGTGGTTGTTGATATTGCGGACATTTTGAGGGTTAGCAGCCCCGTTGCTGTCTGGGGGAACCTGTAAAAAAGGAGTATGATCGGATTGGTCGAATAGGGGGAATGAAATATTCTATTTATATGAGGAAGGATTATGATGAATCAGAAAAAATTAATGAAGGCGGCTGTGATCGCCGCCATTTATGTAGTGCTTTCCGTGGTATTTCAGCCCATCTCCTATGGGGTCATCCAATTCCGGATTGCCGAGGCGCTTACTGTGCTGCCTATTTTATATGCCGAATCGGTATGGGGGCTGTTTGTCGGTTGCCTGCTGGCCAATATGATTGGCGGCGCCGGCGTGATGGATGTGGTCTTTGGCAGTCTGGCCACACTGGCGGCAGCCTGGCTGACCCGGCGCTTTAAAGACAGCAAGGCCGCCTATGTCTTCCCGGTGATCATTAATGCCGTCGTGGTCGGCGCTTATTTGGCTTATCTGTTTGCTATGCCCTATTGGTCGGTATTTGGTTCTGTCTTTATCGGCGAGGCGGTAGTCATTGGAACGCTGGGGGTTATTTTGATTAAAGCCGCACAAAGGATTCAGTAGTTTGCCGTTGATGAATCAAGCTATATTGACTACAGCTTGAACAAATGATAAAATGTTTACTATATTTGTGTAGTCTAAACGGATAGCGTCCGGCCGCCAATTGTTGGCTGGAGCGAGCGGAATCGGGCAAACCTGTCGAAAGACAGGGACGCAAAGCTAAGGGTCTAAAACATTTTTGTTATGGCAGCCGGGTTGCAAAGTACGAGAACTTTGTAATTCGGCTGTTTTTGTCTGTTGCAGTAAATGTTTGTCACTGGAAGAATAAAAATCCTGTTGACGTAAATCGAAACAATTGATAGAATAACTAATGTATTTATTTTGAATAAATGGGTTCATCTAGGTGCTTAACCTGTTTGTTACATATTGGTAATGGTATATATAGCGGGCAAACTTGTCGAAAGGCGGGGACGCAAAGCTCAGGGTCTAAAACATTTTTGTTATGACAGCCGAGTTGCAAAGTGCTAAGAACTTTGTAACTCGGCTGTTTTTTTGTTTTTGACAGTGCATTTTGCCGGTGATAGGTGGGAGGGATGGAAAAGACGCACTTCGATCGTGAAAGCGAAAGATAAAAGCTATTGTTAGGGGAGTGTACATGAGGATCAAGCGAGTATTGGCATTACTTACTTTAGTGTTTTTTTTAGGAAGTGCGGTGTGCTACACACCTGTTAGGGCAAAAGAGGAACCGTCACCAGCCACACTTGGGCAATCAGCTGAAATGTCATATAAGAACCGGGAAGCAGCACGGGAATATGCGGTTACCTTGGCAAGGGACGGGGAGTATCGGCCGGCGTTGGCGATACTGGAAAATTTGGCGGCTGACCGTGAGGCAGAAGAGGATATTGTATCCGATTATGCCGTCGTTGCAGCCTGGGCCGGAGAATATACAAAAGCGATTCAGTTGTATGAAGAACGAATAAAAACATTCCCGGCCATGCCTGATTATGTGAGAATCAATGTGGCCCAGGCATATTTTAAGACCGGACGCTTTAACGACGCCTGGCAGTTATATCATCAATCGGCCATGTCGGGAAATAAGAAAGCCCGCTTATGGGAAGCGGAAAGTCTGGTACATATGGAGCGTTTTGACGAAGCGGAGCGTATTTATTCGACCTTGCTGGAAGAACAACCTGACAATTTAGCGGCTTACAGTGGCAAAGCTAATATATTACTGGCACGCGGTGATGCAGACGGAGCGGCTAAGCTAATAGAAACTGCCGTAGCTTTTGTTGACGGACAAAGCGATCCGGCATTAAAAGCTTCGTTGCTGGCGTTGCGTGGCGGGATGGCGGCTCAATTTATTAGACATGATGCATACCGGCAGGCTATTGTACTGCTGCGGCCTGCAATCCGTGATAAAAGTGCGACTGTTCAGATGCAATGTGACTACGTGCTGGCATTATTTTTGTACGGTGATTATCAAACCGCGGTTAAAGCAGGGGAGCAATTATGGCCCAATTACCGGGAGATTCCTGCCTATGGGCGGCGCGCGTTGGCGGACTCTTATTTACGACTCAATCTGCCCAAACAGGCCATAAGTATTTATTGCAGTATTCTGGAGCAGGGGGAAAGCTTGCCCAGCGATAGGCACAGCCTGGCTTATTCGTATATGTTGACCGGCTCCAAGGAAAAACAGGCGATGGCGTTGTATCAGGAACTTATCAATATGGCTGCAGAACAGGCCATGAGCATTACCGGGGATGCCGATTCATTTTTTACAATGGGGCGGTATGAGGCCGGAAAGAAGCTGTATCAAGCCATAATCCATGCCTATCCTGATTGTGCGGCGTTTCGCCAGCAGTTTGCTGCGATACTTTATCGCCAGGGGCTGATCAGAGAAGCTTACGGACAATATCTGTCGTTGGCTGCTTTGCCGGGTACACAGCCTGCTGCCAATAGTGGTATTGTTAATACGGCTGTGCTGGGAGGCGATTATTATTCTGCCAGGCTGGCCGCAGCAGGATTGGACAAGTATAGTGCAAATCCAATAGCGGCTCAGGCGCTGAGGACCTTTGAAGGACGTTGGCAGGGCAGTCTGGCAGTTAACGCTACCGGTAGCAGCGATTATAAGGGAAATAAGGATCATGGCATACAATTGACCGGCGAACAGCGGGTGACAGACCGGGTAGATATATTGGCAGGAATCGGCAGTACGTGGATTTCTGACGGCCAGGGAGAAACCGTATTAAGAACAAACTCTGTTGGCGGACGATACACCGATATGAAACACATGGTACAGTTGTGGCTGGATCAGGGCCGTAGTCACGGCAGGATGGATGGGTATCGCCTGACCACGAGTCGCTATTTTGGTGAACAAAGCAGAGTTGATTTTAATATAAGCCGTACACCGGTAATGGATGCGGAGGCGTTGCCCGGTCATATGATGACGACAGAGTATCAGCTGGCGTATAACCGGCAAATTGGACGCAAAGACAATCTGTCTGTCATGATGGCAACCGCAAATTATCCGGACAGCAACCGGCGGCGCGATATAAACCTGGACTGGGACCATGTGATGGTTGATACCGGAGCAAAACAACTGTCTTGGTTTGGTTATGCCGACAGAACAGGCTTTAAAAAACAGATGATTGATGGGTTGGAGCCGGTTTACGAAAGTCCCCGTTGCCGGGAAGCCTATGGTCTTGGCCTTCGTCAGCGTTGGAATTTTACCAAGCATTATTGGGAAACTTCCTTTGAGATAGGAGTGGGACGTGATCAGCCGGAGCCGATGGATACCAGTTCTTCACTTCGGGCCGAGTATGGTTATCATATTTCCCGTAATCAGGCACTTGCTGTTAGTGTGGACTATGGATTGCGTACTGGTTATTCAACTGGGACGGGCGGAAAACCGCAGTTTTCTGACCGCCAATACAATGTGAGCTACCAGCTTTCCTGGTAGACAGGGGGAGTCATGGCTATTATGAATAAAAAAATTGTTGGTGCCCTTGTTTTTTGTATGCTAATTCTGTTGATCTGCTCTCCTTCCCTGGCTAATGCCAAGGAGGTTCTTGTATTGTGCTATCATAATGTAACCGATCAACCGGGGCAGGATATATATGCTGTAACACCGGCAAATTTAAAAAGTCATTTGACGTATTTAAAAGAACAGGGGTATACGCCGATCTCACTTAAAGAATATATTGCTGCCAGCCAAACTGGTGCCGCATTACCGGATAAGTCCGTGCTGCTCACGTTCGATGACGGGTATCAGTCGGTGTATACCAAGGTGTTTCCGTTGTTGAAAGAATATCGTTATCCTGGAATGATAGCCATTGTTACTTCCTGGCTGGATTATGCGCCGGCTGAACTCGGACCGCTGGTAACCTGGCAGCAAATAAGGGAAATGGAGAATTCCGGCTTAATTGACGTAGCTTCTCACTCCCATGACATGCATCGATTTACTGTGGTTACACCTCAGGGCGATCGTGGTCCGTTATTAAGCAGGCTGCAATATAAAAACGGCCGATATGAGACGATTGCCGAGCAGCGTGAGCGGGTAAGGCGGGATTTACATGAATCCCAGGCTGTTTTTAACAAGGAATTGGGCCATACGGTGCAAGCCGTGGTCTGGCCTTATGGAGCCTATACGCCATTTGCCGTCACAGATGCCCTGCAAGAGGGTTTTGAAGCTTGCTTTACCTTAAATGATGGAGTAAACCATCCGGGAGAACAGGCCCTGCAGGCAGCTAACCGCCTGATTATAACAGGTAATCCGTCGAAAGAGCATTTTGCCAGTTTACTCAAGGCCAATAGTGAAGCGGCCAAGGTCCCGGTTAAAGCAATACAACTGGACTTAGATATGATTTATGATCCCGGCAGTGCGGTTCAAACAGAAGAAAATCTGAATCTGGCGATAGAACGGATTCGCAGTTCAGGGGCAAATACCATTTATTTGCAGTCTTTTAGTGATGAGGACGGATCGGGTAATAGTAAGAGTGTCTATTTTTATACGAAAGAGGCACCGGTCAAGGCTGACTTATTTTCTCACGTAATTGGCCGGCTGCGGGAAGAGGGAAGGTTTAGTATTTATGCGTGGTTTCCTACGTTGGCGGCCCAATGGCTGCTGGAAGACTCGCCGCAAGATGCCGTTGTAGCTTATGATGAAAAAAACAAGGGCTGGTACCGGCGGGCGACTCCCTTCAGTTCCCGGGTGAGTGACCGGCTCAGCGCCCTGGTTGCCGATCTGGCAGCTTATAATGATATCAATGGCATTTTATTTCAGGATGACGTATATTTAAACGATTTTGAGGATTTTTCACCTGCTGCGCGTCAGGTGTTTAAAGAACAGACCGGGTTTGAGCTGTCGCCGCAATTGCTCAAGGAAAGACCGGAACTAAACGAACGGTGGGTTCGTTTGAAAACGGACAGGTTAACCGGGCTGACGGTAAAGCTTTGGGAAACAGCCGGGAACTACCGTTCTAACCTTGGCAGTGCCCGCAATATATATCCCATTGTGATTACCAGTCCGGCGGCCGAAGAATGGCTGGGGCAGAATTACGAACAATATCTTAAGACATATACCTATACGGTAATCATGGCCTATCCTTACTTGGAAAAGGCTTATCAAAATCCGGACGGCTGGTTGGAGAACCTGGCGACGGCTGCTTTGAGTAACCGGGAAAATGCCCAAAAGACAGTGTTTAAGCTGCAGACTTATGACTGGAATAAAAAACACTGGTTGAGCGAAGCCGAAATACGCAGACAGACTGAAGTTCTCAGAAAAAAGGGTGTTATTCATATAGCTTATTATCCGGAAAACGTGTATTCCGAGCAATAAATAAGCTGTTTTGCTGGCACTTCTGCCAGAACTATAGTTGCTATGAGTAGATAAGAATGCAGTTCTTTCCTCAACTGGTTTTATAGGTTGTGGCAGAATAAAAATTCGTGAGGTGAAACATGCTGGATTCCTATAGTTTACTGGAATTTTTAGAGGATTATGTTTTTTACTATCCGCTGGCTATGAGTATTATCTGGATGATTGGCGCGTCATACTTCTATATGCGGCGGGAGCAAGGCCGGAAAACGCTGCCGGAATTGGAAGAATATCCGCTGGTTTCCGTGCTGGTGCCCGCACGCAATGAAGAGAAAGCAATCGGCAGCACCTTAAAAGCAGTGCTGGCCTCTTCGTATCCCCATCTGGAAGTGATAGCTATTGATGATGCCAGCACGGACAGTACCGCAATGATTTTACAGCAGATAGAGTCGGAAGAGGCCAACGTTCGGGTGTTGATGTTGGATAAAAATATGGGTAAGCCCTACGCGCTGCGTTGCGGCGCCCTGGCCAGTAAAGGTGATATTTTACTCTGCATTGATGCGGATGCTTATCTTGATCCCTATGCGCTGCACTGGATTGTAGCGCATTTCATCAATGGCCCCCGAGTTGGGGCTGTGACCGGCAATCCCCGGGTTCGCAACAGGACCTCCTTGTTAGCTAAAATACAGGTTGGCGAGTATTCGTCCATCATCGGCATGATCAAGCGGACGCAGCGAATTTTGGGCAAAGTGCTGACCGTATCCGGTGTCATCGCCGCATTTCGCAAGCAGGCTGTTTTGGATGTAGGACTATGGGATACCGATATGATTACAGACGACATAAATATTACCTGGAAGTTGGAAAAACGTTTCTGGGACATTCGCTATGAACCCAATGCGTTATGCTGGATTCTGGTACCGGAGTCTTTTCGGGGTTTATGGAAACAGCGTGTTAGATGGGCTCAGGGTGGTGTGGAGGTTATCCGCCGTCACCGCGATATATGGAAGAGCTGGAAGCAGAGACGGCTATGGCCGGTTTATCTCGAATATGTACTGTCGGTTATTTGGTCGTACACTTATGTTATTTTCGGCTGCATTTGGCTGATTAATCTGGTATATCCGACCGGTTGGCCGGAAGTGCATGTCTTGCCGGAATGGAAGGGTTCCCTGCTGGCATTTGTGTGCCTGGTCCAATTTCTTGTCGGGTTAAGTCTTGATAAAAAATATGAGCGGCATATTCCCGGCTATTTATTTTGGGTTATCTGGTATCCCTTCGCCTATTGGCTGTTGATGGCCCTGGCTACCGTGTATGCAACGCCCCGGGCGCTTTTTCGGAAAATGGGAAAGCCCGCCGTATGGACAAGTCCCGACAGAGGATTATTTACCAAATTATAAATTCTTGCAAACGAGAGGAGAGAGTGTAGTTGCAAAGAAACGAACGGTGGTATCAGTTTCTTGCCGGTAAGACCGTTGCTATTGCTGCCGGTTGTCTGATTGTGGCGACGGCCGTATATTTTGGTTACCGGTCTTCCTATATCAGGTTTCCCGAGCCATTATCGGTAAACAATATACTGGTATTTGCCTTTTTGTTTGTACTGGCCGCACTAATCGCGGGACTGCTGTTTCGTAATATAGTACAAATGGTTTTCTTGTCCCGGTTGTTAAAAAAGGAGGTACTGTCAGCCGGTCCTGATTTGGTGATTAACCAATCTGTTTTGCAAAAACCGGTTGTTCGCGGTCTGGAAATTCTGGTGTCGGTTTCGGTATGGGGACTTTTTCTATATTTTTTTCAGTCCTTTTTTACGGCAGTTAGCTGGATTTTAGGAGGAAGGCTATTATATGGCGATTTGTTATCTCCTTCAATGATTGAGGGGACTGAAACCATACTGTTGATTTCCTTTCTATTTGCTTTAGCTATGTTTCTGGTCATGTTCAGTTGGTCCCAATGGAATTATTGGCGATTTGGACGGCTGGAACGCCGCAAACCCCGTCCTCCTGTGCCATGCTCGGTAATTGCCGCTCAATACGGCATTTCGGAAAGAACAGTGCATAAGGCTGCCGCTGTGAAGGTGGCAAGAATATTGACACAGGAGGTTGGTTTGGACTTGGAGGTAATAAAAGAAATGTAACTCTCACTTAGACAAATACCCTATCAGCCGTTAACAATCTTGCCGCCGTTGCAGTGGAGAATCTGGCCGGACATGTAGGCGGAATCGGCAGAAGCTAAAAAGACATAGCAGGGAGCTACCTCAAAGGGCTGACCGGCATGCTGCATCGGTGTATCTTGACCGAACTGGGCGATATCCTCGTCAGAAAAGGAAGCGGGAATTAGCGGGGTCCAAATGGGGCCGGGTGCCACTCCGTTAACGCGGATGCCTTGCTTGATAAGTGCCAGCGACAGGGAGCGGGTAAAGGCCACAATTGCGCCTTTAGTGGCTGAATAATCGATAAGCTTCTCGTTGCCGGCATAGGCGGTGACCGAGGCCGTGTTGATTATGGCAGCACCTGCTTTCAGGTAAGCCAGAGCGGCCTTTGTCAAATAGAAGCAGGAAAAAATATTCGTCCGGAAGGTTTTTTCCAATTGGGCGGCGGTGATGTTTGGCAGGGTGGTTTGCACATGCTGCTCACCGGCGTTGTTCACCAGAAGATCCAATTGGCCCAGTTTTTTTACTGTCTGATCGACGGCTTGCCGGCAAAAGGCCTCATCGCCGATATCGCCGGACAATAACAGGCAGCGCCGTCCGGTTTTTTCCACGTACTCTTTTGTCTCCTTGGCATCGGCGTCTTCATTTAGGTAAGCGATAGCCACATCAGCCCCTTCTTTGGCGAAAGCGATAGCTACGGCCCGGCCGATGCCGCTGTCGCCGCCACTGATAAGGGCGACTTTGCCTGTCAGTTTACCGCCGGGCTGGTAATTGGCATCGTCAAAAACGGGACGGGGTTTCATTTGTGATTCGATGCCGGGCTGCTGCGCCTGATGCTGGGGCGGAAAAGCCGGCTGGCTGTTTGTATTTTGCTGTTGACTCATAATGGCCTCCTTGGAAAGTAATATAGTAGAAGTTTTTCCTGTTCGTCCTATTGTCATGCGCTGTGCTATTGGCAGCAACCGGCGATAACTGGTATAATGTGGAGGATGAGAGTTAGTTTTCCGAGGGGGCGGCTGTTGTATGAGAAGCATTCACTTGTCGCAGGGAAGTGGCCGGACCAAGGTAAATCTGGTATGTGACCGGATGGGAGATAGTCTGGTAGTGCGAATCTTTAATGAAAACGAACACATTGGCGCTGTAGCGTTCGGCGAGTATGATCATGTTCGGGAGCGGGCCTCGGGGTCACTGATTAACCGGCTGGGACATAAGGACGATGTGATTGCCTTGCCGATGGCCCATAAAATTGCCCGCAAAACGAAAAAACCGGTTTGTGTCATTGCCGGCGTTCATTTGGATGATATTACCCCGGAAGAGATTACCGTGCTTACCGACTACTATGAGGCTATGGTGGATAAACTGTTAGCCCGCCTAGAAGCGGGGATGGCCTAATATTAGTACCTTGTCAGCCTTAATTCAGTGAATACTGGTGGTCTATTTTCCGCACCGCTTCGTTGTCGTCAGTCAGCATACTAACGGTATGTTCCTTCCTTCGCCTCGTGGCTGCGAAAAATAGCCTCGCCATTCTCCTGCTGCTTTAAGACCGACAAGGTACTACTGAAAAGAAGAAAACAGCCTGCTTTATTTCATTCTGAAATAAGACAGGCTGTTTTCTTCTTGTTACAGGCGATAAGTTTTTATCAGTTCGGCCAAACGATGCAGGCCGGTAGCCAGATCGTCCAGACGGGCATACGCATAAGAAATTCGCAGGTTTTGGCTGGCTTGTTTGTCATATAGATTGCCGGGATTGAGCAGCAGGCCGTTGTCCAGGGCCGTGTAAAAGAGCCGGTTCAGTGAAACAGGTTTTTTGAGCGTCAGCCATACATAGAAGCCGCCTTGCGGCACGGTCCAGGTGGCAATATCGGCAAAGTACTGTTCCAGGATTTGAAGGCAGACGGTACGGCGGGCAAGCAGCTTACCGCGCAGGCTGTCTACGTGGTGGTAGAAGGCGCCGGAAGCCAGCAGACGGTGCACAGCCCATTGTGAGAGGGAGCTGGAACCGTAATCAATCTGATTTTTGATATCGGCCAGCCGGCTGATAACAGGTTCCGGCCCGGTAATCCAACCGAGGCGCAGCCCCGGACTTAGCGCTTTGGAAAAGCTGCCGATATAAAGGACCAGGCCTTGTTTATCCAGTGTTTTTACCGGCAGTGGCGGCGGGCTGTCGAACCACAACTCGCGGTATACGTCATCTTCAATGATTGGCAGCCGTTTGGCGGCGCAGAGATCATACAGCTCGGTGCGACGTTTGGCCGTCATAGTTGTGCCGGTAGGGTTCTGGAAACAGGGAATGGTGTACAGGCAGCGGGACGCGGTGGCCGGTACGGCTTGCAGTGCCTCGGGCGAAATTCCCTCGTTGTCCATAGAAAGGCCGCGCAGCGCGATGCCGGCCGACTGGAAGAGATTGAGGGAAAAAAGATAGGAAGGGCGCTCCAGATAGAGCGTGGAGCTGCGGTTGAGCAATCCCAGGGAAATAAGCTGCAACGCCTGCAGCCCGCCGGATACGATTAACAGTGAGGCCGGTGTGGCGGCAATCTGCAGCCGCGCTAAGTAGCGGCAAAGCTCTTCCCGCAGCGGGTACAGGCCAAGCGGTTCCTCATAGCCGAGACTGGTGATATTTTCACCGATGCTGCGGAGTGTGTCCTGCATCAGTTCCTTGGGATAAAACTCGGGTGACAGTTCGCCGGTACCCAGCCGGATGACACGGTCGTCGAATTCATAGGTATTGATTTTCTGGATGGTGGACAGGTTGGGCTGCTGTAGTCCCCTATGGGTATAGGGGGTCCACAGGGCGGCAGAGGAAGCCAGGACCGACCAGGAATTATTGGCCACTCGCGTACCGCTGCCAACGGCGGCCTCCAGCAGGCCGTCGGCGATTAGCTCGTTGAGCGCCGTATTGATCGTGCTGCGGTTGACCTTAAGCATGTCCGACATGCTGCGCTGGGAGGGGATTTTAGTGCCTGGCGGCCATTCGCCGCTGGCGATCTTGTCTTTGATTTTTTCGATGATTTGTTTGTATAATGTACTTGCCTGATTTTTGTCAAGCTGCCAGTCGATGGTGTCCATACAAAGCCTCCCCGCCGGATATTTATTGTGTCATGACCTTATTGTAACAAAGTGGCTGGGTATTTTCCAGAAGGATTGGCTGGTTACAAAGAGCCATTCAGTTATTACAATAAAGAAAAGCACACATGGAGGATGAATAAATGGTTGGGTATTCTATACAAGGATTTTTGATGGGCATCGCCTATTTAGCTCCCATTGGCATGCAGAATTTATATGTGATTAATACAGCGCTGCGCAAAACGAGGTTAAAGGCCTACCAGGTTGCGCTATTGGTAACACTGTTCGATATATCGTTATCCCTTTCCGCCTTTTGGGGGACCGGAAAAGTATTGGAGTCCATTCCGTTTTTAAAATGGGGTTTTTACCTGTTTGGCAGCCTAATCATTCTGGCCATCGGTATCGGCCTGCTGCGGGCACACCCGGAAAGTTCGGAGGATATCCAACTGGATGAGTCTTTTTATAAGACCGTATTTTTCACTTTCAGCGTGACCTGGCTCAATCCGCAGGCATTGCTGGACAGCACTTTTATTTTAGGCGGGTATCGCGCTTCGCTTGACGCCATGGCCAGTTTCTTCTTTATGTCCGGTGTCATTAGCGGGTCTTTTGTCTGGTTCTTCGGCCTGGTCACGCTGGTGGCCCGCTTCCGTAATCAATTAACGACGGCCAGGCTGCGGCTGATCAATGTGGTTTGCGGTGTTACCATTATTCTGTTTGGTATCAATCTGGGCTATAAGTTTATCCAGGACGCGTTGGCCGGCTATCCTGTTTTGGGGCAGGTTTTTTCCTGAACGGGCCGGCTCCAGCATATCGTTTGAACAGAGGATTTGCCGTCGGGCAAATCTTTTTTTTTTTGCAAAAAAAAAGGGGCAATGAAAGAAAGGGAGAATAGTAATATTTTATTTGCGAAAAGAGGGATGGCTAATGAAACTGATTGAACTTATCAAGCGAGTGAAGCTGGCTAAGTTGACAAAACTGACGGTGGGGAAAAAGATTGCCGGCGGCTATGGCATTGTTGCTATACTGGTGGCGCTAATGAGCCTGTTTACTCACTTTAAAATTGGCCAGATCAATACCTCTTATGAAGGCATGATTGAAAGTAATTTGCAGAAAATAGAACTGGCTCAGGGGTTTGCCGTCAGTTTTTCCAATGAATCGGTTTCCCTGTGGCGGTTCAGTTTTACCGGTGATTTGTCGGATGCAGCGACGTTTAATAATTATAGCAAGCAAGCTGACCTGTATCTGCGGCAAATGGAAGAGATTCCAGCCAGCGAAAAAGGGAAAAACATTCTGCAAGATATGAAAAAGCATAAGCTTACATATGATGAGATGGCCAATAAGGTGATCCAGGCAAAACGAAATAGTGATGCCGGCTTGGTCAGCCAAGCTATGCAGGAGGCGGGCAAGCCTTACCAGGATACTATTGCTTCCTCGGAGGAGTTATTAAGAACTGTCAGGATGTTTGTTAAGGAAGAACAGAAGGCTCAACACGAAAAAACCGACCAAATTCAATTTATGCTGTTTGCCATTAGCGCCCTGGTGGCTGTGGTCGGTATCGGTGTCGGGTTGACGGTAAGCCGCAAGATATCCCGCCCGATCCGTCTGCTTACCAGCAATGCTAATGAAGTGGCACGAGGCAATTTAGTGCACGACGATGTACTTGTTTATTCTGACGATGAAATCAGCGAAGTAGCCCATTCCTTCAATACGATGAAGCGGAATTTACAGCAGCTAATTCTGCAGATTGTCAAAACGACCGATCATGTGGCTTCCTCCTCGGAGGAACTGACGGCCAGTGCCGAACAATCGGCACTGGTCACCAATCAGATTACCACGGCGATCAGTGAAGTGGCGGCGGGGACGCAGACTGGCGCCAGCGCTATTGAAACAGCCGTTACCGCTGTAGAGCAGATGACGGCGGGCATTCAGCTCATGGCCACTAATGCCGGTCTGGTAGAGGGCGTAACCAATAAGACGGTACAGGCCGCGCAATTAGGCGATGATGCGGTAAGCAGCGCTGTCCGGCAGATGGAAAGTATTGAGCAGACGGTTACCGATTCGGCCGGTGCTGTAGAAAAGCTGGGAGAAAAATCCCATCAAATCGGAAAAATTGTCGATACTATTTCCGGCATTGCCGGACAGACCAATCTGTTGGCACTTAATGCCGCCATTGAAGCTGCCCGTGCCGGTGAACAGGGCCGGGGTTTTGCCGTTGTGGCAGACGAGGTGCGCAAGCTGGCTGAACAATCCCAGGAAGCGGCTAAACAAATTGCCGGCATGATTGCCCAGATCCAGGCTGAAACCGAGGCGGCGGTAATTTCCATGCACAGCGGCTCGCAGGAGGTCAAGGTTGGTACCGAGGTGGTTCACGCAGCGGGACGGGCGTTTCAGGATATTGTTGGGTTAATTAGTATAGTGTCGGCTCAGGTGAAGGAAATGTCCGCCACCATTCAACAAATGGCCGATGGCAGCCAGCAAATTGTCGGCTCGGTCCATAATATTGATGAAATCGGTAAACATACGGCTGATCAAACTCATACCGTATCGTCTGCAGCGGAAGAGCAATTGGCCTCTATGCAGGAAATTGCAGCTTCCAGTCAGGCGTTGTCTAAACTGGCGTCAGAATTGCAAGAGGCTGTCCGACAGTTTAAAATCTAAATATGTAACAATAAAACCCGCTTAGGCGGGTTTTATTGTTTTAGAGGTTGTTTGAAGCAAAGGACTAGTGGTCTGTAAACTCTCTCGTAAGAACACTATAGAATTAGGGTTTACAGACCACTAGCTGTATAAAATGGTCGGGCTATTGTGAAAATAAGGAAGATTACTGACAGATTATTGACTTTTGCAGATAATAAACTATAATATATACTATACGGGGGTATAGTATTGGAGGGCGAAGCGTGTTAAACGAACAGGAACAGAAGAATATTAAGGCAAGACTGAGGCGGATTGCCGGCCAGATAAACGGAATCGAAAAGATGGTGGAAGACCGGCGGTACTGTGTAGATACGCTGCAGCAGATTATGGCGGCCAGGTCGGCGCTTAATCAAGTGGCACTTATTATATTGGAAAGCCATACCAAAAGCTGTGTGGTAACCGCTATTCAGGAAAATCGTACGGAAGAGTCGGTTAAAGAATTGATGGATGTATTGTCTAAATTTGCGAAATAACAGGTTCTGTTTCTACTAAGAAACTGGAAAGGTTAAGAGGGTGAAACCGGTATGAATAAAATGCAAAGTGAAAACTTAGTAACGTCTTCCTTTAAGATTGGCGGTATGTCCTGCGCCGCCTGCTCCAGCCGGGTAGAGCGAGGCTTGGCCGGTCTGCCGGGGGTGGCTAAGGCAGCAGTCAATCTGGCAACCGAAAAAGCTTCGGTTACCTATGATCCTAAACAAGTCAGTCTGCAGGAGCTGGCCCGGAAGGTAGAGGACTTAGGATATCATACGTTTAAGGAAAAATATGAATTTAATATAACCGGCATGCATTGCGCCGCTTGTTCTGCCAGAATTGAGCGGGCCGTCGGCAAGCTGCCCGGAGTTTATCGGGCAGTGGTTAATCTGGCGATAGAAAAAGCCGTTATCGAAGTGAATCCAGCCGAGGTTACCAGCGCAATGCTTATCGCTAAAATTGAAAGTCTGGGCTTTGGCGCGCAACCGATTGCTGTTGATGCTGACGGAGCGGCCGGTGCCGACCGCGAAAAGGCCGCCCGCCAGCAAGATATAAAACGGCAGCAGTTCCGGCTTATCCTTTCGGCTGTATTCTCGTTGCCCTTGATACTGGCTATGGTGTTACATCTGATGGGAAGTGACGGACAGGTGACGGAGCTATTAATGAATCCGTATCTGCAGTGGTTTTTGGCAACGCCTGTCCAGTTTATCGCCGGCGGGCAGTTTTACCGGGGAGCTTATCTGGCTTTAAAAAACGGCGGTGCCAATATGGATGTGCTGGTCGTGTTGGGAACGTCGGCCGCCTATTTTTACAGCATTGCCAATATGCTGTATTCGCCGCATAATTTGTATTTTGAAACTTCGGCCATACTGATTACGCTGATTATTCTAGGCAAGCTGCTGGAAGCCAGGGCAAAAGGGCGTACTTCGGAGGCCATCAAAGCGCTCATGGGGCTGCAAGCCAAAACAGCCCGGGTGGTGCGGAACGGCAAAGAAGAGGAAATCCCTATTGACCTTGTACAGGTCGGTGATATCTTAGCCGTCCGGCCGGGAGAAAAAATTCCCGTTGACGGCGTGGTAGTGGAAGGAACCTCAACGGTTGATGAATCCATGCTGACCGGGGAAAGTTTGCCGGTTGAGAAAAAGGTAGGCGATGCAGTAACCGGCGCGACTCTGAACCGAGTGGGGGCCTTTAAGTTTAAGGCCGCCCGAATTGGCAAAGACACGGCTTTGGCTCAGATTGTGCGCATTGTGGAAGAGGCTCAAGGGTCGAAAGCGCCGATTCAGCGTTTTGCCGACGTGGTTTCTGGTTATTTTGTACCGGTAGTGGTAGGGCTTGCCGTGCTTACCTTTCTCGTCTGGTATTTTATCGTGGATGCCGGCCATTTTTCGCGGGCCTTAGTCAATTTTACCGCGGTGCTGGTCATTGCCTGTCCCTGCGCTTTAGGGTTGGCAACGCCGACCTCGATTATGGTGGGGACCGGCAAAGGGGCTGAAAACGGCATACTGATTAAAGGTGCCGAGCATTTGGAACATGCCCACCGGATTACCACGCTGGTTCTGGATAAAACGGGGACGATTACCAGGGGCGAACCGGAAGTAACCGATTTTACTAATTTGTCCGGTATGGCTGAAGCTGAACTACTGTCGCTGGCTGGCGGCGCGGAAAAAAATTCCGAGCATCCCCTGGCGCAGGCTATTGTCAGCTATAGCCAAAAACAGGCTGCATCGCTGATTGAACCTGCAACGTTCACGGCGATTCCCGGTCATGGGGTTGAGGCTGTGGTCGCCGGAAAACGAATTCTATTGGGGACCCGGAAGCTGCTGCAAGAGCAGAAGATTGACTTTGCCGGGCATATTCCGGCCATCGAAGCGATGGAGCAGCAGGGGAAGACCGTCATGCTGATGGCGGTCGAGGAAGAACTGACAGGGTTGTTTGCCGTTGCCGATACGGTGAAACCGCGGTCAAGAGAGGCCATCGCCCAATTGCAGGCGCTGGGCATCGAGGTTTGGATGCTTACCGGCGACAACGAACGGACGGCCAGGGCCATTGCCGAGAACGTAGGAATCCCCCATGTTTTGGCGGAAGTGCTACCTGAAGATAAGGCGCGAAAAGTAACGGAACTGAAAGGACAGGGAAAAATCGTTGCCATGGCCGGCGACGGAATTAACGATGCCCCGGCTTTGGCCACCGCCGATGTGGGTTTTGCTATTGGGACGGGAACTGATGTGGCCATTGAGGCAGCCGATGTTACCTTGATGAACAGTGAACTGACCGGCATTGTGGCCGCTATACGGTTAAGCAAAGCGACGATGAAAAATATTAAGCAAAACCTGTTCTGGGCGCTTGTCTATAATTCCTTGGGCATTCCGCTGGCTGCCGCCGGTTACCTGTCGCCAGTCATTGCCGGGGCGGCGATGGCGTTTAGCTCGGTTTCGGTTGTGTCCAATGCGCTGCGGTTGAAAAACTTCGAGCCTTATCAGAAGCTTTGAGGAATTTGCCACTGGACCGGAACTTTTGGCGGCAAGTTAACATCGTTCTTCTGTCAGGCTTGTCAGGAAACGGATAGCGCGTAAGAAGAGGCAAGAAGATTAAAAAATCTTTGAATTGGATTTAAACGGGATATAAGACGTTTTCAACCGACCGCATGATATGATATAGTAAAGGGAACTACTAACCAATAAGTGGGTGACTTGCTAAGTTGCCCATTTTTATTTCAGATTCAAGGCGGTACACATTGTGACGATAAGAAGCATACTGATTATAAGACTTAGCTCTATTGGTGATGTTCTTCATTGCACGCCGGTAGCCAGATCGTTGAGACAGGCCTATCCTGAATGCCGGATTACCTGGCTGGTGGGATCAGTGGCCGCCGATCTGTTGACCTATAATCCCCATATAGATGAAGTGCTGGTCTGGTCAAGAGAACGTTTTGAAAAACATCTTTGCAAGCTGGAGTTAAGGGAAGCCGTCCGGATGTGGCAAGACTTGAAAGAATTGCTGGCAGACCGGTATTTTGATGTTGTTTTGGATATTCACGGTCTATTTCTTACCGGCATGATCACCAAGCAAATACAGGCAGGCCGGAAAATCGGCATGCGCGGGGCCAAAGAGCTAAATACACTGTTCATGACCGAAACCGCCTCATCCTTGGGCAGGCACGTTACGGATAAATACCTGGGCGTACTTCAGGCAATTGGCATTACCGAGGTGGACCGGCGCATGCAGCTAACACTTGGCCCGGCGCATGGCGAGTTTGCCGCAGCTTATCTACGGCAGGCGGGCATCTTACCGGAGGAGCGGTTTGCGGTTGTTGTTCCGGGGACTACCTGGCCTTCCAAGAATTGGCCGGTGGAATTTTTTATCAGAACTATTCAGCGGCTTGCCCCTAAATACCGGATTGTACTGGGCGGCGGCAAAGCGGAAGCGCCCCTGGGGAGCGAGATTGAAAGGGCGTGCGGGCCTTCGGTGATTAATGCTATTGGGCAAACAGGACTGTTGGATTTAGCCGGGTTGATTCAAAAAGCCGCTGTGGTGATTACCGGGGACACAGGCCCCTTACATATGGCGGCAGCGCTGGACATTCCTACCGTAGCAATCTTCGGGCCTACCGATCCGGCGTTCTTTGCGCCGCTTGGTGAAAAGCATATTGCTCTGACAAGCCGGTTAGCCTGTTCTTTTTGCCATAAAACCAGGTGTCCCGACGGAAATAATATGTGTATGTATGGTGTTGCGCCGGACGAGGTGCTGCAAGCCGTAAGCAAGGTAGTAGATTTAAAATTCTGAATAGAATAAAATGCAGTATTTGTCGAAATGCAGATATTTTTGGAATATTTAAAAAATATTTTCTCTCTTGGCAGGAGTCAAAGACGTTTTGCTGAATTATATAATTAGATATAGAAAAAGCAAAGAGGAGATGATACCTATGCAGGTTGAGGTCAAATCTAGGGAAGAAAAAGCTATCAGCAAAACAATCTTTGAAATGTTATGCGTGGAAAATGATGTAAAAATCCTTTGCAAGCGCTGCGAAGGTGAGATGGTGCTGGCACAGATGACACCTAACAATGATGAAATGCGTTGGTATAGATGCGCGAACTGCGGTACGTTACGGCTGATCGGCAAAGAGTTTGAAACCAATGAGAGCAATAAGAAAGTCATTATGATATAAGCGGACATTTGGCCGGAAACGCAGACTGTCAACATTCTTTGTTGACAGTCTTTTTATTTTACCGTGCATGGCCACCCAATTAATCGACTGTCTCAGGCTGTGGTTCAATAAAGCTCCGTAAAAATTTCCGGTTATGGGCGATTCTGGGATCGTCCGGCATATACTTGGCTGCTTGCTCATTATGTTCATGGGCCAACTGATATTTACCGATACGCGAATAACATACACATAGTTGGAGATGCGGCAGCCAGGTCCTGCAGCTATAATTAACCAGACCCCAGGTTTCAGAGGGCTGTTCCAACTGCGTGGCTGTTTTGTACCAGAAGATAGCCTGCAGCAATTGGTTGGCCTGCAGGAAATGAAAGCCTAAGCGGCAGCAGAAGTCCGCTCTGGGTGTATCGTAAGTAAAGGAAGTAAAAATATATTTAAGCTGGTTTTCCGGGTCCGACAAGTGATAGAAGCTGTCGGCCAGCTTGCCGCAGGCGCCGATGTTATCCTCTACCCAACCTTGTTTGGTGGCTAAAAAGCGCTGATAATATTCGATGGCGCGGTTATATAACTGATGATCAAGCAGTTCATTGGCAAAATAATATAAGTCACGGGGTGAAAATATTTCACCTTTTTTTTGCCGTTCCTCATAAATGAGAAGATTGCGGTCCGCATCATGTTCCAGGGGACTGTGTGTAACTGCTATGTCACTGTGGAAAGCCTGGCCTGCAACCGCCAAATATTCATGAACGGCACCGACCCATTGGAAGTTATTGGACCGTTTTACCAGACGATTGCGGCGGAGTTGGGAGGTCACCTTGCCATATTGATCGTGGGATAGGTTATACAGCATGGTGATGGTGTCAATAGCAGGGTCTAACGGTGCATATTTTAATTGCAAGAATTTGCTTCGGTCTTCCGGTAAAAAAATATCATCGGCATCTAGCCAGAGAATATAGTCTTTGGTGGCCAGACTAAACGCGAAGTTCCTGGCTGCGGAAAAATCATGGATCCATTGGAAATGGTGAACCGAAGCGGTAAACTGACCGGCAATTTCCTGGGTACGGTCAGTAGAACCGGTATCGACAACGATGATTTCATCAGCAATACCGGCTACTGATTCCAGGCAGCGGCCTAACACCTTCTCTTCATTTTTAACAATCATGCAAAGACTAATGCTGATTGATGATTGCGGCACTTCATTTGCTTCTTCCACGTACCTAACCTCCTGAAGTCGTGTTGTATTACTACATATGTTATGCTGCCTGAGAGACAGGAGTGACAGAGCTGGAAGCACAAGCGATCGATAAATCCGCCGGCGGTTTGTTAAAGTTCGTTAACTTGCTTGTGCTGTATAGTGAAAACAAGAAGGATTCCTCTTCGTTTCCCGAAGAGGAATCCCGGTAATTATAAAAGAATATTGGTTTAAAAAATTATTCGATAGTGATGCCGGCACTAGCGTAGCCTAGAACGGTATTAATGAGGGATAGGCCTGCAGCCGTTGCGGAAAATACCAACAGTAGACGTGTCCCTGCAGTCACCGGAATGGCTAAGCCTGTGGTAATGCCACTGCTTGTAGTGCCAATGGCAAGGACGCCTGTCAAGGCCGGTGCCAGTGTTACTGTAGCACCTGTTGCCGTAAAGACATCATCTGGTGTCGGTGAAGAAAATAGCTCGGCAGTAATGGTAAGGGTTGAACCGACAAGTGACAGCGCTGCTGCCGTGCTAAAATATCCGGCAATAGAGGTAATGGTTCCGTCACGGGGAGCGGAAAAAGCAAAGTTGAGAGTTCCGCCACTTCCGGAAATGTCAATAGTTCCACCGACAATGCTAAGAGAATTATCGGCATTGCCAAACCCAATAAGGGCGACTGTACCTACCAAACCGCCGGCAATTGTACTGATGGCAACAGGTAAGCCGGAAGCAAAGGGGATAATAGCCCCTGCGCCGGTAGCCCCAATATCGCCAGTTACACCAGTAGCGCCCGTAACGCCTGTAACGCCGGTTACGCCCGTAGCACCGGTCGCGCCAGTAGCCCCAGTGTCGCCAGTTACACCAGTAGCGCCGGTTGCGCCTGTAGCACCAGTAGCACCAGTAGCACCAGTAGCGCCGGTAGCCCCAGTAGCCCCGGTATCACCGGTTGCACCAGTAGCGCCGGTTGCGCCTGTAGCACCAGTAGCGCCGGTAGCCCCAGTAGCCCCGGTATCACCGGTTGCACCGGTTGCGCCGGTAGCGCCAGTAGCCCCGGTATCACCGGTATCACCAGTAGCGCCGGTTGCGCCTGTAGCCCCAGTATCACCAGTAGCCCCAGTTACACCAGTAGCACCGATAGCCCCAGCAGCACCGGTATCGCCGGTTGCGCCAGTAGCACCAGTAGCGCCAATATCGCCGGTTACACCGGTAGCGCCAGTGGCCCCTGTGGCGCCAGGATCACCGGTAACGCCGGTAGCCCCTGTAGCCCCGGTAGCGCCAGTGGCCCCTGT
>NZ_FODY01000010.1:62593-137190 GCF_900110485.1 Propionispora vibrioides
GTAGCCCCTGTAGCCCCGGTAGCGCCAGTGGCCCCTGTAGCGCCAGGATCACCGGTAACGCCGGTAGCCCCTGTAGCCCCGGTAGCGCCAGTGGCACCAGTTGCGCCAGGATCACCGGTAACGCCGGTTGCCCCTGTAGCACCAGTAGCACCTGTTGCGCCAGGATCGCCGGTAGCGCCAGTGGCTCCTGTTGCGCCAGGATCACCGGTAGCGCCGGTTGCCCCTGTAGCCCCGGTAGCGCCAGTGGCCCCTGTGGCACCAGGATCACCGGTAGCGCCGGTTGCTCCTGTAGCTCCCGTTGGACCTGTTGGTCCTCCGGCTGGTCCGGTCGCGCCAGTGGCGCCGGTTGCGCCTGCTCCTGTGGCACCGGTCTGGCCTGTGATCCCGGTTGGTCCAACAGCGCCGGTCGGACCGGTCGGACCGGTCGGACCGGTCAACCCGGTACCGCCAGTTGCGCCGGTGGTGCCGGTTATGCCGGTAGGACCAATGGGACCGGTAGGTCCTGTTGGTCCGGGGGTGCAAATGGGGAAACACGGGAAGCAACAGTTGTCGCTTGTATCGGAAGAACTGCAGGAATCACTGCTTTTTTTATAGTGGTCATAATCAGGGCAATGCGGGGGAGGGGGCGTATGTTGAATATGTTTGATTTTGTAATGATGGTGATGATGGTAACGACGGCGATGTCTTTTTCTTGCTTTCAGTTCTTCTAAGGGATCTTTTTTATCCATTCCATTTCCTCCTTCTGGGCAGATGACAGTTCAATTCTTTTTAAGTCATTACATAATATACTATGTATATCTGGCACCAAAGGGAACAAACCCACCGGAACATTTGCGGTCTCTTGATGAAACATTTCAGGTAGGAACGAATAAAGTAGTAAGAGATTTATATATTGCCAGGAGGTGGACATTATCACTAAACAGTCGGCTAAATTACATATAGGCTGCGGCAGGAATATTCTTCCCGAGTGGATAAATCTTGACTGCGTGGCTTTGCCCGGCGTGGATGTGGTTTTTGATTTAGATACTTGCGCGGAGCATGGATTTCCCTTTCCGGATGATAGCTTTGATATGATATTAGCCAGCCATGTATTGGAACATATAAAAAATCCCCTGCCATTGCTGCAGGAGTTGCACCGGGTGGCCCGGCCTGATGCAAAAGCGGTATTTGCCGTGCCTTATGGCGCTAATGATGATGCTTTTGAAGACCCGACCCATGTCCGGCAGTATTTTTTGAATTCCTTCGGTTATTTTTCTCAGCCTTTTTATTGGCGCGCCGATTACGGCTATCGTGGCGACTGGCAGCCGGAACAAATTATTTTAGCTATTTCCGCCGAACAATACGCGGGAGAATTGGCCGAGGATATTATGGAGGATATTATGACGCTACGTAATGTGGTGCTGGAAATGACGGTAGAGTTGCGGGCGGTGAAACCGCTAAGGGAGGCGAAGAAAGAATTGCAGCAGGCTCCCGAAATCCGGTATCAGTTTGTTTGAAATAGGCTAGGGCTTGTCAGTCTTAAACGGCAGGAGAATGGCGAGGCTATTTTTCACAGCCCAAAGCGGAGGCGGCAGGAATACCGGTGAGAGGGTATGTTGGCTGACGACAACGAGAGTGTGCGGAAAACAGATCACCCATATCACCGGATTAAGCTTGATTTAAGGTTGATAAGTTATTTAAGTATTTTTCTTAGTGTATTATCACGGTGTTTTGTTGTATGATACATAGTATATATATATTCTTAGGCTCCTGGGAAGGGCTGATTGATTCACGGTGTGCACTAAGCCGGCAGTTTCTTTGACTGTAAGTTGGTCATAATAGAACTCTTTTGCTTAGGGAAGAGAAAGCTCATGCTTATGTTCACTAAATCAGCGATTCCTTAGAAAAATGAGGGGTGGATTTGTGAAAGCGTCTATGGCATCTTATCAGTCAATTGCTTTGGATTTGGCGAAAAGGATTATGAATGAGGAATTTCCGGTAGGCTCCAAGATATCGGGCCGGACGGTGCTGGCCAGCCAGTATAGTGTTTCACCCGAAACGATACGCAAGGCAATTGCTATTTTGAAAGAGGCAAATATTGTATCTGTTTCTCAGGGGAAAGAAATTATTGTGTTGTCTTCGCAGCAGGCTTGCTATTATGTTAGACATCATGAAGAAATGGTATCGGCTTATTCCCTGAGTCAGGAACTGGAAGCACTGATGATCGAAAAGGAGGAAAATGACAAACAGTTTCGCAAAATAGTAGGCGAAATCATGCGTTATTCGGACCGCTTGAAAAATCTTTCGCCCTATAACCCGGTCGACATTCGCGTAGCAAACCATTCTTTCGTCATAGGAAAGCCGCTGCAGGATCTTCGCATGTGGCAAAATACCGGGGCTACGATTGTCGCGGTCAGGCGGGGTACGGAGATCATTGTTTCCCCCGGACCCCATGCCGTTTTACAGGCAGATGACCGGATCGTGGTGGTAGGGGCCGGCGATGTATGGCAGAAAGTAACTAATTTTATTAATAAGGGAAATTGAGAAACAACCAGGGCGGCGTTTCGGTGAGGAATGCCGCCCTGGTTGTTTTATGACCTGCCATTATGGATAGGAAGCTTTGTTGGATGCTTTGGTGCCGGACATATAATTGATCTGTTTGGGTTATACCAATAAGAGAAAGATAAGAATATGACTTATATATGAAAAGCATTAGAACAAATGTAAAAGTTGGCTTCCTTGATTTGATTTGACAGTGCTGCTTTTAGGGTGTAAAATGTAGAAAATGCAGGAATTTCACTTCATATAATACTGTAATTTGTGAAAAATGTAACTGCCTTTGAAAAAATGTAAAAAAACTATTCAGAAATGAACTGTTTTATAGTCCAGCGACTGTCATAGTAAATCAGAGAAAATAGAAGGGGTAGGTTAGACATGAAGGCATTAAATTTATACGGACCTAGAGATTTGCGTTTTGAGGATGCACCTAATCCGGTATTGGAACATGATACCGACGTAATTATTAAAGTAAAGGTAGCGGGAATTTGCGGCTCCGACATTCATCGCTATGCCAAATTAGGACCCTACATTAAAGGAATGACCTGGGGCCATGAATTTTCCGGCGAAGTTGCCGAGGTGGGCAAAGCTGTGACCAATGTCAAAGTTGGTGACCGTGTAACAGCCTGTCCGGCGCTTTATTGCGGAACTTGCGAGTATTGTAATAAAGGCGAATTTGCCCGCTGCGAGCATTTGAGTGTGATTGGGGCGCTGAATCCTGGCGCTTTTGCTGAATATGTTAAACTGCCGGCGGAAAATGTTGTAAAACTTCCCGATGAAGTTGGTTATGATGTAGCCAGTCTGGTTGAGCCTTCCAGCGTGGTTGTCCATGGCATTTACAAAACCAGCATGGAAGCCGGTGATGATGTAGCTATCATCGGTTGCGGAACGATCGGCTTACTGGCGGTGCAATGGGCTAAAATCTTTGGCGCCAGACATGTATATGCCCTTGATATTGATGACAGCAAGCTGGAACTGGCTAAACAGCTTGGCGCTGATTTCGGAATTAACACCAAGGATATTGAGCCTCATGAAAAATTATTTGAAATGACCGGCAACCGGGGAGTCGATATCGTTGTGGAATCAGCCGGCAGCCCGATTACCTCTGCGCAGGCCTTCTCGCTGGCTCGTAAAGGCGGCAAAGTTGTATTCATGGGCATCCCTTACGGTGATGTAATGGTAAAACGGTTCTATTTTGAACGGATTGTGCGTAATGAGTTGAGCGTATACGGTTCCTGGAATGCTATTTCGGCGCCGTTTCCCGGCAAAGAGTGGCAGACTACCGTTCATTTCATGAAAGAAGGCAAACTGAACGTAACGCCGATGATCACCCATCATCTCAGCTTAAAAGAAGGACCGGCAACGTTTGAAAAGATCATAAACCGTGACGGCCATTTTGGTAAGGTTTTATTTTACCCGGAAAAATAATTAAGTACGGAAAAGCCTCTCTGGACAGTAGTGAACTGACCGGAGGGGCTTTTTTTCATATAGCTGATTGCCGAGCTGAAAGGAGTAATTTTCTAATGGCCCGTTGACTGCAAACTTAGTAGTTCCCCGGATCTATCTGACATAGGGTAGCGGAGCTGACTGATTTCTTTTGACAGTATGCATATAATAAAGGAACTTCATTTACTGATTGCGAAATGTATGATAAACGGAAATCTCCATAAGAAATTCATATTCCTACGGTATAATAGGCCTGGCAGAGCCGACACTCTCATTAGATCAGCGGTTCCTTAAGGATGCAGGTGCAGTGAAAAACTAATATGGAAGAGGAAGAGCGGACATGAATAAACTATGGGGCTGGCTGCTTATTTTTACGGGAATTGGGTTATTATACCTGTGGCAACCGGAGGTTTTCCTGCACGTGTATCAGTTGCTCCGGCAAGGAGACATTCTGGCCCTGACTGAGTATCTACGCTCTTTTGGCGGCTGGTCGATCGCCGTGATCCTGCTCCTGTTCGTCATTATGACGTTTACGATTGTTTTTCCGTTTATGTTGTTGTCCGGTGCGGTCGGACTGATCTATGGGCTATTTTGGGGAACGCTGATTTCCTGGCTGGGGGAAGTGGCCGGTTCGGTGGTCATGTTTGTCGTGGTGCGCTACTTATTCAGGCAAATGGTGACCCTCTGGATTGCCCAGAGCCGCTATCTGACAAAAATAGACGAATATAGCGCGACGAATGGTTTTAAGGCTTTGCTGTTGGCGCGCCTGCTGCCGCTGGCGCCGTCCGGCATTATCACGGCCATTGCCGCGGTTAGCCGGCTGGGCTTTGCCGATTTTTTCTGGGCTACTTTTTGGGGCAAACTGCCGCCGGTTGTCGTGAAGGTCATACTGGGACATGACTTGGCTTTAGCTGAGGATAATATGGTGCGTATTGCGGTGATTGTCGGCGTGATTATTGTAATATATGGCACACTGTGGTATAAAAAACGGAAGCGGCTGCAGGGAAGTGACTGAAGGATGTGTTGATTTCAACTGCGAGACGGGAGGATGACTATGGCTCAGCATTCGGTATTGATTGTTGATGATGATTTGAAGCTGGCTGCCTTGCTGGAAACCTATTTTAAGAAGGAAGGCTTCCTTACCTATTTGGCTCATGACGGTCTGGAATGCCTAAGCGCGGTACGGGAAAAGAATCCGGATATTATCGTGCTGGACCTGATGCTGCCCAGCCTGGACGGTTGGACGGTATGCCGCCAGATTAGAAAAGAACGGGATACTCCGATTATCATGCTGACTGCCCGGGATGAGGAAAGTGACCGCCTGATCGGTCTGGAAATCGGGGCGGATGATTATGTTACTAAGCCGTTCAGTCCCAAGGAGGTTGTGGCACGGGCCAAAGTTATATTCAGGCGGGTTTATCCGAACAAAGAGGCTTCGGAAAAAGTAATAGCAGGAAAACTTACGATTGATTTATTGCGTCATGAGGTTCTTTGCGAGGGAATTCCGGTGGAACTGACTCCAACCGAGTTTAAAATACTGGAGCTATTGGCAGCTAATGTCGGCCAGGTGTTCAATCGGCTGCAGATTGTAGAGCGGACTCAGGGCTATTCTTTTGAGGGGTACGAACGGACGGTGGATGCCCATGTGAAAAATCTGCGCCGCAAACTCGCCGTACATTGCCCTGCTTTGCAGTATATTCAAACCGTCTATGGCGTGGGCTATAAATTTGCCGGTGATACCTATGAATCATAACAGCATTATCTATCGCATTACAGGTTTGGTATTTTTGGCAGTCGCGTTAACCGTCTTTTTGTTGGTTTATCTGGCTAATTTGCAGATGACGGAGCAATTTAAGGAATATCTGGTAGTTCAGCACCGGGTGACCGATCACCGGATGGGGCCGGACCGGAACCACCAGGGTTCCTATGAGGTGGCGTTTACCATGGGGCCGCTGGAGCAATCTTTCCTGGCCTCGGTCCACAAATCTCTTATTTGGGTAGGACTGGCTATTTTAGCGGCGGGTTCGGTGGCCAGTTACATGCTGGCCCGCAGTATTACCGTGCCGTTGCGCAATTTAAGTCAAGCTGCCGAGCAGATTGAGCGGGGCAATTTCAATCAAAAGGTGTGTGTGGAGACCAAGGATGAAATAGGGCAATTGGCCGCTATTTTTAATCGTATGTCCGAAGCGCTGCAGGTGAACTCCAACCTGCGACGGCAATTGCTGGCTAATATCGCTCATGAGTTGCGTACACCGCTAGCCGTTATCCAGGGACATTTGGAGGGAATGATTGACGGGGTTATTGAGCCTGGCAAAGAGCAGTTAACGTCATTGCATGAGGAAGCCATCCGTCTGAACCGGCTCATTACCGATTTACGGGATTTATCCCTGGCGGAAGTGCGCCAATTGGGGCTGGAATTAAAGACCGGGGATGTAAAGCTGCTACTGGCGCGAGTCGTCCTGCTGCTAAAGCCGTTAGCCGATAAAAAAAAGCTGGACATTGTGCTGGATCTGCCTGAGCAACTGCCGCCCATCGTAGTCGATCATGACCGGATGAGCCAGGTTTTTTATAACATCCTGGTTAATGCTATCCGTTATTCGCCAACAGAAGGCCAAGTGAAGATAACGGCGGAGCTAAATGAGGATAAGGGAAAGCACTGGCTGTGTCTTTCCTTTCAGGATCATGGTCCAGGCATCAAACCCGAGGATATCGATCTGATTTTTGATCATTTTTACCGGGGGGAAAAATCCAGAGACCGCAAAAGCGGCGGGTCTGGCCTGGGGCTGGCTATTGTCAAGCAACTGGTTGAAATCCATGGCGGACGGGTTGCCGTCCGGAGTGAGGCGGGAAAGGGCAGCCTGTTTCAGGTGTCTTTGCCGCTGGACAAGACTGGCGGTAATGAGCCGGAGTAATAGTGCTCCGCCAACGCTGAAACTACTGTTTCTTCGCGGGCTTTTTTCGTAAAGTTTCGTTGTCGGCGGTTTACATAGATAACCACTGATTAATTCACACTGCGCGTCCTGACGGATCTTTTTCCGCCTAGCTGCGTCAGCAAAACCTTGAAATAGGGGCCGCTATTCCTGCGGTTTTACTTCCTTGCCAGACGAAAAAATCTCTCGCCAAGCCGACAGGTTCATTTAATCAGTGGTTACCTAGGAGCGATAGGTGCGCTTTTTCTTACGAAAAATCCCCGCAAATTTAATTTGCACTTCGAAGCTGCGAAGCACGAGGACGTGCCTTTAAACTAACGGAATGATCCCTGGCGTGTTTCGGATAGTTTGAAGACACGCCCTGGCAATAAAAATTTATATTTTCTCCATAAGATATTCACATTTCTTTGTTATGATTAAAAATAACAGGCAGATACTTGTGAATATAATATAAGGAGGCAGTCTTATGAATAGAAAAATCGTGATTGTAGTGGCACTGGCGGCATTGGTTGCCCTGTCGTTGTTTGCCATCACCTCGCAGGCTGCGGAAGCCCCCGCTGCCGAGGCTTGTGGCGGGCATGACCGGATGATGCAGCAAGCGGTAGAGCAGGGGATCATTAACTCCGAGCAGGCCGGCAGGATGAATGCGCTTATGCAACAGATGGGACCGCAAATGCATGAACAGATGCAGGAGGCACACCAGGGAGCAATGCCTGAGCACTGCAATGATGCAACAGTAAAATAACAGCAAAAGAAACAACGTCAGCGGTGCAAGGTGTTGACGTTGTTTCTTTTGCTGCTTGATAAAAACGGAAAAGGACTCTGCCGTCCGGGTATGGAATATCATTCTGTTGAAGAAGCTTTGGCGGCTTTAGCGGCAGAGAAAAAACTCTGCAGGACAATGCAAAAAGTTGCTGCAATCAGAGCAGGCTGAACCTTGATGGGAGGATATTCATGAAAATAAGATGTTTTATTCGATGTATAGTGATGCTGATAGGATTATTGGGTTTTATGTCGGTGCAGGCGCTGGCAGCGCCTCAAGACGAGGCGGGGAAGCAGCTTCCGCAAATTGATTATTTGCAGGGTGTGGTCTTAAAGGTGCAGCCTTTGACTCAATTGAAAAAGGTACAGGGAATGAGCGGGGCCGAGCTTGTGGATATCCGCCTGACAGCAGGCGAGGAGACCGGTAAGGAAATTAAAGTCACCAATTATAAAATGGACAGGCCCGGCTTTGATTTGCATCCGGCAGCCGGTGACAAAGTTATTGTTGCCGTTTCGCAGGAAGCTGGCGGGAAAACGTATCATTTGGCCGATTATGACAGGATGCCTTATGTGTATGTTTTGTTGGGAGCCTTTGCGCTTACGCTGATCGCTGTTGGCGGAAAAGTAGGAATCAAATCGCTTTTTGTTGTCTGTTTTGCTATTTTTATCATTCTTCAGGGAATGATACCGCTCATCCTAGGCAGACATTTGAATTTGATTTTGGCGACATGGCTGACTAGTGCGCTGATTGCTGTAGTAACACAAATTACGGTGAGCGGCTGGAATGCAAAAACCTGGGGAGCCATTGCCGGTACGGTCGGCGGGGTGGCTGTGGCCGGCCTGCTGGCTGTTCTTTCAATCCAAGCCATGCATTTGACCGGCCTTGATAATGAGGAAGCTATTATGTTAAAGGTGACCTATCTGGCGGATATTGATTTCCAGGAAGTATTATTTGCCGGCATTGTCATGGGAGCGCTGGGCGCCGTGATGGATGTGGCCATATCTATCGCCTCCGCCCAATACGAAATCAAGAGCTCCTGTCCGCAGTACGGTTTTAAAGAATTGTATAAGGCCGGAATCAATGTGGGGCGGGATGTGATGGGCACCATGTCCAATACGCTGGTGCTGGCTTATCTGGGCAGTTCTCTGCCGCTTTTGCTCTTGCTTTCCGCACAGGAACACGTGCCGCTGCTGCGGATTGTCAACCTCAACCTGATTGCCACGGAAGTGGCAAGGACGATTACCGGCAGCATTGGCCTTATCTGTTCCATTCCGCTGGCCGCACTGGCCACTGGTTTCTTTTTAAGCCAAAAGAGATAACCGGAATATACGTGTGAAAGAGGAGAAACGCCGAGGTATTACGTGGCCTTTCCTTACTCACTGGTGTAAGGAAATACATAAGGTTTCTCCGGCGCGGCGACTTTTTCCACAGAGGTTAATTGAATAACCGGTGTGTCTTGATCTTTATAGCGCCCCATCGCAATCACACCTGTCCCGGATAGCCACGTGCCGTCCGGGTATTTTTTTGCATCGGCAGTTTCACACATGACGCCATAAGGCAGGGCGTCGGCGGCGCAGCAAACCATGACATAGCGGACTAATGATAACTGGCGGTCGCCTAAGCCGGGGCTCCGGAAAACAAAGCCGGTCATGGTAAGCTTTTTGCCGATATAGTCCTGGGGAAAATCGTTGATTTCACTCATGACTTCCGTATAGTTGTTGCTATCCACCACGATGGTTTCCGCTTGCTGCAGCGCTTCCTTCAGGGGGCGGGGCTGACTGGCAACGGCCGTTGCCAGGACCGTTGTCTGGCTGTTCAAGCCTTTGCTGGCAACAAGACTGGCATTGAGCATCTGGTCGGGTAACAGGACGGCTAAGAGGAGAATGATGCAAAAGGGCAGGTACTTTCCATAGTGATGATGTGTATGGCTTGGTGAGGGAAGCAGCAGATCAAAGAACTGAATGACCAGTAAGGGCAGCAGCAGCCAGTAGGCGTAGCGGACAAGCGGGGAAAAGCGCGGATTGATATAATAGGAGAACTGGTCGGTCATATCCAGCCAGACAAACAGGCTGATCAACCCTGTCAAGAGCAGAAAGCGCACAAGCGCTTCCCAGTGAAATGCTGTGGCAGGACGTTTTCTCGGCTTCATGCAAAGCCCTCCTTCTTATAGAGCATTTAACAAATAGGCTAAGCCGCCGCATAGTAAGATGACAATAACCGTGAGTGTGGCTACAAAACGGGTTTTGAACACATGGAGCAGCATGAGCAGGTTCTTGGCATCAATCATAGGACCGAAAACCATAAAGGCGATCAGCGAACCGGGCGTAAAACTGCTGCTGAACGAGGCTGCAATAAAAGCGTCGGCCGAGGAGCAGACGGAAACGCTGAAGGCAAACAGCAGCATGACGATAACGGAATACAGCGGGTCCTGCCCCAGTCCTAACAATAGCTGCCGGGGCAGTAGAAGTTGCAGGGCTGCCCCCAGCATGGCTCCCAGCAGCAGATATTTCCCCATATCAAAGAATTCGGCGCCGGCGTCACGGAAAGTATGCATGATTTTTTCAGCGAATGAGGCATTAGGCTGGACCGGGGAAGTATGACAGCCGCAGGAGCAGGCAGTTTCCTGGGATTCATGAGAAGTTTGCCGCAACGCTCTGCCGTCAAAAAGAAGGTCCACCGTCAGACCGGCGCAACAGGCAATGGCAAAAGCCGCCGCAAGGCGATACAAGAGCATCAGGCTGTTGCCGTTAAAAGCGAACCAGGTCGCGGTGGCGACGACGGGATTAATAATGGGGGCTGCCAGCATAAAGGTAATGGCGAAGCGGAGCGGCACCCCTTTTAAGAGCAGACGGCGTACGATGGGGACCATACCGCAATCGCATACGGGAAACAAAATACCCAGGAGTGCGGCCATCAGCAAGGAGAGTAAGGTGTTCTTCGGAATGCATTTTTGTATGGTATTCTCGGATAGGAAGTGATTCATTCCGGCCGAGATCAGCACACTAAGCAGGACAAAGGGAAAAGCCTCGATAACGATGCTTAGCAGAATGATTTTAAAATTAATCAGGTTTTGCAAATCAAAGTTTTTCAGACCGTATTGTACGGCAAATGCCAAGTTGTCCAGCATAATTCCCCTCCTAACAGGTAACTCTTATATGACTATTCAGCAGCATGAAAAATATGCATCCGAATGGCCGGCCAGGGGAATCGCTGATTTAATGAGCCTGCCAGCCTGGCGAGAGATTTTTTTGGCTGGCAAGGAAATAAAAGCGTAGGAAGCGGTTCCTTCGGAGTTAGTGGACCACTAGGCTGCGCAGTGTGAATAAATCAGTGGTTCTCAAGTGTATCTTCCTGGTGAAAAAAGGGTCTTTGCAAAATTTGGTGAATTACACCTATAACAGGCTAATCGGGCAGGGAAAAATGCGGCGCGGTGAGCATAAATAGGAATAGGCAAGGATGGTGTTTCCATGGATGGATATAAACGAATGATCAGGAGCCTGGTGCTGGCGATGAGTTTTCTGCTGCTGGGTACGGCGCAGGCTAGTATGGAGCCGGCGCGGTTTGCGGCAGTTGAACAGAACGGCGCGGTGATTGCGCAATTTGATACGCAGACACTGGTTTATGAAAGGGATCCTTACCGGGATGAATTGCTGGTCAATGTCTGGCTTAAGCCAACGCCGGACAATATGTTGGATTCTTATCAATTGCAGCATTATCTGTTCCGCATGACAAAACGGGAGATCATGCTGCTTGATCAGGTTGACTATAGTAGGAGCGGTGGTGTCCTGTCGCGAATAACCAAGGAGTATAGTCCGGCCTTGTGGACAGTACCGTTGCCGGAAACAGTGGAGGAAAGTTATTATTCGGCCGTGTTGAAATACGCCCAAGCCCATGACAAAGAGCTGCGGGCCGCCGTTCAGCCCAAAGCAGATAACAAAAAGCGCAAAGACCAGTTGGCCGGTTTGGGACTGTTTATTGTAGCTACTAATATTTAAGATCCAGAGCCATGGACGGCCGGGCGAATGTAACTGCCCGACGGTTAGGACAGTGCGTCGTGAGAGACAATAAATACGGGCGTGTAACCAAGAGATAAAGGGAGTCGTAGATAATGAGCAAATATTGGAGTAAAGCAGTGCAGGGACTGGAGCCCTATGTTCCCGGCGAACAGCCGAAGGATAAGGTCTATGTAAAATTAAACACCAATGAAAATCCGTATCCGCCTTCGCCAAAGGCGATCCTGGCCATGCAGGCGGCGGCCGACGATAAGCTTAGATTATATCCGCCACCTACCTGTGATGAGCTTAGGGACACGATTGGTGCGTATTATGGTCTGAAAAAGGAACAGGTATTTGTCGGAAACGGCTCGGATGAAGTACTGGCCTTTAGTTTTATGGCATTCTTTGATCCCGGGTCACCGATCCTGTTTCCCGATATTACCTACAGCTTTTATCCGGTTTACGCGGCGTTATTTCACATTGATTACCAGCTGGTCACACTTAATGAGGACTTTTCCATTCCGGTGGAAGCCTTCTGGCAGCCTAACGGCGGCATTATTTTTCCTAATCCCAATGCCCCTACCGGGCGCTACTTATCATTGGCCGCTATTGAAACTATTTTGCGAAAAAACCGGGATCAGGTGGTCATTGTCGACGAAGCTTATATTGATTTCGGCGGTGAGTCGGCCATAAAGCTTCTCCAAAATTATGATAACCTGCTGATCATTCAGACCCTTTCCAAGTCCCGCTCGTTAGCCGGGCTGCGGGTCGGTTTTGCTCTGGGCAGCGCCGAGCTGATTGAGGCACTGGACAGGGTGAAAAATTCGATCAATTCCTATACCCTGGATCGCGTTGCTTTGGCCGGTGCAGTAGAAGCTTTTAAGGACGAAGCCCATTTTGAGGAAACCAGGCAAAAAATAATGGCTACCAGGCAGCGGGTGATGGTCAGTATAGAAAAATTGGGTTTCGAGGTTGTGCCTTCGACGGCCAATCTGATTTTTATCAGTCATCCGGTCATACCGGCTGAGCGGATTTTCCGGGAACTGCGGGAGCATGGTGTGCTGGTACGGTATTTTAAGAAGCCCCGGATTGACAATTTTCTGCGGGTCAGTATCGGTTCCGATGAAGAAATGGATTGCTTTTTGACGGCCCTGCGGGATATCGTAAAATAACAGTAACAGGGAGGAAATGTTATGAAAAAAATCTGGCTGGCCGGCGGCTGCTTCTGGGGTGTTGAGGCCTATTATCAGCAGTTGAAGGGCGTCGTGTCCACAACGGTGGGTTATGGACAGGGGAAGACGGAGGCGCCTTCTTATGAGGAGGTTTGTTCCGGCCAAACCGGTCATGCTGAAATCTGTGAAGTGGTTTACGATGAAAATGTGCTGTCGCTGGTCAAGCTTTTGGAACACTATTTCCGCATTATTGATCCGACCACGCTGAATTACCAGGGGCATGATCATGGAACACAGTACCGGACGGGCGTATATTTTAACGATCCCGCCGATCAGCCGGCCATTGCCGGTTTTCTTGACAACAAGCGGCAGCATTACAGCCGCCCTCTTGTCGTGGAAGTGGAGGAACTGAGAAATTTCTATCCTGCCGAGGAATACCACCAGGCTTATTTAGATAAAAATCCGCACGGCTATTGCCATGTCAATTTATCTGTGGCCAGACCGGAGGAACGGAAATAGCCGGCAAGCCGGAGGAGGTGGGAGAAGATGATTCGCAAGGTATTGCTGGAGTTTATCCATGAAAGTGCTCATATGCAGCGCTGGAATGACCACATCCGCCCTAAGGGTTTTACCGAACTGGATAAACAGGCGCAAAAGATGATCATTGCCTATGTGCTGGCCCGCTTTCAGACGGAAGAAAGTAATGGGACGATTAGCTGGCGGGCGATTATTGAGGGCGGTCTATTTGAGTTTTTACACCGGATTGTTTTAACCGATATTAAACCGCCGGTATATTACGAACTGATGGCGCGGCATGGCAAACAGATCAATACCTGGGTGCTGGCTGAGCTAAAACCCCGGGTGGATTGTCTGGGCAGCGATTTTTACCGGCGGATGGAAGACTACTTTGCCGAGCCGGACTGCTGCCTGCTGGAAAAGAAAATCTTAAAGGCCGCTCACTTCCTGGCAACGCAGTGGGAGTTTCAGATTATCCGCAAGCTGAATTCCAACATATACGGGCTGGAAGAAACCGAAACCCGCATTGCCAATGAGATTGAGGAGCATTATGACCTGATCGGAGTGCAGAAGATCGCTTTGCATAAAAAGGCCAACCATTTTATAGAACTGGTCGGCCAGCTCCGTTTTCAGCAGCGCTGGGCCCAGTCGCCGCGGGTGCCGGAAACCTCGGTTATGGGACATATGCTGATTGTGGCTTTGCTGTCATATATGGTGTCGGTTATTGAACTGAAGGCTTGCAACCAACGGGCGGTCAACAACTTCTTCGCCGGGTTGTTCCACGATTTGCCGGAGGTGCTCACCCGGGATATTGTCTCGCCGGTCAAGCGTTCGGTCGCCGGGTTGGATGAGCTCATTAAAGAAATTGAAAACACTCAGGTGAAGGCCAAGCTATACCCCTTGATTCCCACTAGCTGGCAAAAAGAACTGGAATACTTTATGCAGGACGAGTTTACCAGTAAAATTATGCTGCAGGGGCAGATCAAAAAGGTCACATCCGAGGAGATTTCCCGACAGTATAATGAGGACCAATATTCGCCGGTAGACGGAGAGATTATCAAGGCCTGTGATCATTTGGCCGCCTATATGGAAGCAAGCTTGTCCCGGTCACATGGCATCATGTCGCGCCATTTGCGCGACGGTTTGGAAACGCTGTATCCCATCTATCAAAACAAGAAGATTGCCGGCGTGGACTTCGGTCAATTGTTTGATTACTTCAAATAAATGAGACAGAATTTTTCCGGTCAACCGCCGGGTTGATGAGGCTGTTCGCCTGGCGGAGCTTTTGCTGGCGCAAAAAGAATCTTTTTCAGTGTATCAGGAGAACGGCGCCGGTTGCATTCAGGCAGGACTTGGCCCAAGCCAAGTCTTTTCTTATTTGGCAAGGATACAAAACATGGAGGATAGCAGCACTCTTGCGAGGTTTTGCTGGAGCAGTCGGGCGAAAAGAGGATCTGCCAGGACGGGCAGCGCGAATAAATCAGTGGTTTTTTATTGACAGTTAGCAAAAATTATATGATAATAAACACATACCGTCCGGTAGGTCGGTGTGTGAGGAGACGATGCTGTGACAAAGGACAATATCATCCATGTAGCGCTGCGGTTATTTTTGCAGCGAGGCTACAAATATGTGTCTTTGGTAGATGTGGCCGCTGAAGCGGGGATTACTAAAGGTGGTATCTATCACTACTTTTCCAGCAAGGAAGACCTGTTGTATACGGCGGTGCATTACTTATTTGATCGGATAGAAGCTAAGTACATTGATGTATTCAGCCGGGACGGCAGCTTGCAGCAGGCGCTCTATTCTATGCTGGTCGAGCGGGAGCTTGAGGTGTATGCCCGTGACTTGTTGGGTATGGAGCAGGGAGATTACCGGGAAAATCACGCTAGCTTTATTTTAGAAGTCATGAATCATTTCCCCAAAATGCAAGAGCGGATTGACCGCAGCCATATGACGGTTTGTAAGGCCATTGGAGCAAAACTGCAGGCCGCTATGGGACAGGGTGAAATTCGTCCCCAGACGGATACACATGCGCTGGCGGTCATGATTCTGGCCATGCTTAACGGGCAGATATCCCTGGGCGAAAAGCTGAACAGCCCGGAAATACGCAAATTGATGACAGAAAATCTGTGGCGTTTGATTTGTGCTTGAAAGAACGGGCGTGTCTTCAAATTAACGGAATGATCCATGGCGAGTGATTTTTGGGTCAGACGAATTATACCCTAAAGGGCACGCGAAATTTTGCAGGAATAGCGAGTTCTATTTCAAAAAATTTTAAGGAAGTATGGCGCAAAAAGCACTGTCAGGGAGCGTTTCGGATAGTTTGAAGACACGCCCCAGGCCTCCTGTTATAGCGAGGTTATTTTTCTGCCGTGCACATACCGACTGGTAGGTATGTGCGGCCGATCAGGTTAATTTCCATATAGAATACAAGGAGGCAGGCAAGATGAAAGGGTTTAAGCTTAAATACTGGCTGGTGCCGGTTTTGCTGGTTATCGGTTTGACGCTCGTTTTCCGCAGCGGCGCTTTTTCCAAGGAAAAGGTGCAGCCCCAGGCAGATAGCGGAGTGGCCGTACGAGTGGCGGACGTACAATATACGCAGGTGGTACCGGGACTTTCTTTAAATGGGTCTATTGAAGGCAGAACTTCAGCGACCATCAGTGCCAAAATTGCGGGACGGATTGAAGAGGTGCTGGTTGAAGAAGGCCAGCCGGTAAAGGCCGGCGATCCGTTAGTCCGGCTGGAGAATGTGGAATTGACCAATTCGGTGCGGACGGCAGAGGATGCAGTGACCAAAGCCCAAGTGAGCTATGATCTGGCTGCTGCCGATTACAACCGTTATCAAACCTTGTATGACAAAGGAGCCGTTTCACAACAGCAATTGGATACGGCAATGGCCAAGCTAAAGAGTGCACAGGCTGATTTGTCCAGTGCCGTGGCTGGCCGCAACAACGCGGCGCAGCAACTGGGTTATGGCGTGATTACAGCACCGGTAGACGGAGTTGTTGCTAATAAAACGGCCACTGTCGGCCAGGTGGTATCGCCTGGTTCGGCTTTAATGGTAGTACAGGACATTAGTCAGGTACAGGCTGTGGTAAATATTGAGCAAAAGGACCTGGGCCAGGTCAAAGTGGGGCAGAAGGCGCAAGTGCGGGTGGACGCCTATGGGGACAGAGTGTTTGAGGGAACCGTGGACGGCATGAATCCCGAAGCCGGCTCGGCCAGCCGGATGTTCAGAACCAAAATTAAGCTGGATAATGCCGACGGAGCCTTGAAGGCTGGCATGTTCGCTAAAATTGAACTGGCTACCGGCGAACCAGTAGCCGTCCTTACCGTGCCGCAGGCCGCGGTTATCCAGAAACAGGGCCTGTATTATGTATTTACCGCGGAAGACGGCAAAGCCGTGCGGCATCAAATCGAGATCGGCAAGGCCGATCAGGACAGTATCCAGATTAAAAGCGGGTTGCAGCAGGGAGACAAGGCAGTTATCAGCGGCGTAAACCAGCTAAAGGATAATGAAGCGGTAAAAGTAACGGAGTAAAGGTAGAGGGAGATAGATAATGAAAATTACTGATATAAGCTTAAAGCGTCCGGTGTTCGCGACAGTAACCATCTTAGCCCTTGTCGTTTTAGGCTTATTCAGCTACATCTCGTTAAATGTAGATGAATATCCTGATGTGGAGATTCCTGTCGTAGCGGTTACCGTCAGCTATCCGGGCGCTTCACCGGAACAAGTCAAATCAAAAGTTACCCAGAAGGTGGAGGAGACGGTCAGTGTCGTACCGGGTGTTGACCATATTACTTCGACCGTGAAGGAAGGGAGTTCGACGACGGTCATCCAGTTTACTATGGAGACTTCGGCAGCTACCGCAGCGCAGGATGTCCGCGACAAAGTGGGACGTTTGCAGGGCGTGCTGCCCGATGATGCTGAAGCGCCGGTAGTTACCCGTTTTGACCCTTCGGAAACCCCGGTCGCATCTATTGCGCTGACCGGTAAAGCCAGCCAGCGTGAGTTGACCATTCTAGCCCAGGATACGGTGGCAGAACGACTGGAAGCCGTCAATGGCGTGGCTGCCGTCAATGTGCAGGGCGGTCTGGACCGGGAGATTCAAATTAATCTGGATAGCGACAAGCTGGCGGCCTATGGGCTGACTATCCCGGAAGTGACAAGCAGCTTGCGCAATGAGAATATGGAAACTCCCGGCGGGAAAGTTACCGACGGGACCAGGGAAACCAGCCTGCGGACCATGGGCAGCCTAACCTCGCCGCAGGCCATACTGGACCTGCCAGTGGTACGGCGGGACGGTGTGCAACTATTTGTTAAAAATATTGCTTCCGTGGCGGATACCACTAAGAGTGTGACCTCTATTACCAAGCTGAACGGCAGCCCGGCCGTCGGCCTGGATATCATGAAGCAGTCGGGCAGCAATACTGTGGAAGTGGTAACTAACGTCAAAAAAGAACTGGAAACAATCAAAAAGGATTTGCCGCCCGGTGTGGAAATCTCCCTGGTGCGGGACAACTCCAAAAATATCAACGATTCCATTCACGACGTGCTGTTTAACCTGATCTTCGGCGGGGTATTGGCGGTCGGGATCGTATTCCTGTTTTTGGGCAACTGGCGGAGCACCATGATTGCCGCTATTGCCATACCAACTTCAATTATTACTTCGTTCCTGGCCATGAAGGCGCTGAATTTCACGCTTAACACCATGTCGTTGTTGGCGCTGTCGCTGGCAGTCGGCCTTCTCATTGACGATGCCATTGTTGTTATTGAGAATATCGTGCGCCATTTAGAGATGGGTAAGGATAAGTTTAAAGCTGCTTCCGAAGGTACGGCCGAAATCGGTCTGGCGGTTACGGCAACTACGCTGACTTTGGTGGCCGTATTCCTGCCGGTCGGGATGATGACAGGCATTGTCGGTCAGTTCTTTAAGCAGTTCGGTATTACCGTTGCTGTCAGCGTGCTGGTATCACTGTTTGTTGCCTTTACGCTGACGCCGATGCTGTCGGCAAAATATTTGAACAATAGCCACGAGAAAGCGCCTACTGGTCGGCTGGGACGGCTCTGGGAACACTGGAACGGCAAGTTTGACCGGGCCACTGAGCGCTACGGCACCTTTCTTTCCTATGCATTGGAACACAGGGGAAAAGTAATGCTGATTGCCGCGACCCTGTTTATCGGCAGTCTTGCTTTAACTCCCTTTTTGGGCTCGAGCTTTATTCCCGATTCCGATAGCGGCGAGCTTACGATAAGCGCCGATGTCGACCCGGGAATGACGCCGGAAGCTGTCGGAGTTATTGCCGATCAAATGGCCGATACCATCCGGTCTTTGCCGGAGGTCACAATGACCTATGCTAATTCCGATAACAGCAGTATCAATATTTTGACCAAGCTTACTGATAAAGGGCAGCGTAAACGCAGCGACAATGATATTATTGTCGACCTGCGGCAAAAGCTGGACGGCATGACCGGAGTACAGGTCAGTGTTTCCAAGAAATCCGGCATGTCCAGCGGCAAGCCGGTATCACTGGTCATTCAGGGACCTTCACTGGATAAGTTGTCCGAGCTGGCAGAACAGGTTGAACAGATTGTAGCGTCCACTCCGGGTGCCGTTGATGTTACTTCCAGCTATGAAGCCGGCAAGCCGGACGTACAAATTGTAGTTAACCGTGATCAGGCTTCCGATTTGGGCGTATCCACGTCCAATATCGCCAGCACGCTGCAGACTATGTTTAATGGCACAGTGGTGTCTCAGTTTAAAGAGGACGATGACGCCTATGATATCCGTCTGATTCTGGCACCGGGTGACCGGAAAAGCCTGTCCGATGTAAACAACATTTATCTGGCCGGTTCCAACCGGGACAAGGACGGACAGACAGTGATGGTACCGCTGTCTCAGGTGACGCAAACTGTCTATGCCACAAGTCCTACCCAGATAAAGCGGTATGACCGGCAGGATCAGGTTACCATTTCCGCTAACCTCAAAGGGGTAACGTTAGGCGAGTTCAATACGGCACTGAACAAGCAGTTAAGTAATGTTGCCTTGCCGGAGGGCTATCAGTTTGTGGCCACCGGGCAGTCGCAACAGATGAAGGATGCCTTTACCGGCATTGTGATGGCGCTGGCCCTGGCCGTGCTGTTTATCTTCTTTGTTCTGGCCGCTCAGTTTGAAAGCTATATCGATCCCTTTGCCATCATGCTGGCGCTGCCATTAGCCATTATTGGCGCCATCCTTGGCTTACTGGCCGCCGGCAGTACAATCAGCATGATGTCGCTAATCGGGGTGATCATGTTGATGGGTCTGGTGACAAAGAACGCCATTCTGCTGATCGACTTTGCCAAGCAGTCGATGGAAAAAGGGGTGGCGCGTAATCAGGCGCTGGTTGATGCGGCGATCGTCCGGATGCGCCCGATTATGATGACCACCATGGCCATGATTTTCGGCATGGTGCCACTGGCCTTAGGTATCGGACCAGGCGCCGAAACCAGGGCGCCCATGGCGCATGCCATTATCGGCGGTCTGGTTACCTCCACGATTTTGACACTGGTGGTGGTGCCTGTGGTGTATACTCTGTTGGACGATGTCAAACGAGGCCGGGTAGCGATAAAGTTTATGTTGCCTTCCCTGGGTTTTCTAAAACACAGAAAACGCGACGCTGAAAACATGCAATAGGAAACGCAGTGGAAAAATCCCGTCTGCAAGCGGTATAGCCGTCTTGCCGACGGGATTTTTATTTTATACAAAGTTGGCATGTGTTTTTTGCCGGGCCAGTAGAATATAGGGAGCCGCTGATTTAATGAGACTGCCGGCATGACGAGAGATTTTTAGCGTCTGGCCAGGAAGTAAAACCGGGGGAAAAAGATCCGCCAGGCCGCGCAGTGTGAATTAATCAGAGTTTTATAACGTAGCAGCTGTAAAGATGCAAAACAGGAGGAGCCGGAAATGATCATTCACTGCATGCGGGTTCGCTGGCTGTCTTTATTTTTGTGTGCCGGCATTGCCTTGCTGGTTTTGGCGGAGTTTGTTCCGTCCCGCGTTGTCCCCGTCAGACAGGTGGACACGATAAGCAAAGTTGTTGCGCTTACCTTTGACGATGGGCCCGACCCAGCCACCACGCAGGCGTTGCTGGAGGTATTAGCGAAAAAACAGGTAAAAGCCACTTTTTTTTTGTTGGGTTCCCAGGTGGAGACCTATCCTGAACTGGCCGCCAACATAACCAGCCAAGGCCATGAAATTGGCAGCCATAATTACAGTCATGCCTTTTTGAACCGGGTGAGCCTGGCGGAATACCTGGAGCAGGTAGGACGGGCGGAAACGGCCATCAGCAAGGTGACGCCAAAACCTGTTTTGTTTCGTCCTCCCGGTGGCGGCTATAACGACAAACTGCTAGAGGAACTCCAAAAGCGGGGATATACTACCGTTCTGTGGTCGATAGATCCCCGGGACTGGGAAGGTAAAACGGCAGAAGCCACCACCGGACTTGTGGTAAAACAGACGAAACCGGGCAGTATTATCCTGCTGCACGAAGGAAGTTGCGCGCGGGCAACACCGGAAGCCGTCGGCCGCATTATTGAGCAACTGGCTGGTCAGGGTTATTCCTTCGTCACCGTAAGCGAACTGCTCAGCCTGAAAAAACAGACTGAATAATGGGCAGCAAAAGGGACGGCAAATTGCCGTCCCTTTTGCTGCCCATTATTTTGCCTTGAACGTATGACAGTTGGTTTCTGCCACATAGCTGGCTTTTTCCGCGCCGCCGTCCACATTTACTTCAATAGCCGAAGCGGTACATTCTTGGCCTTGTCCCCAGTAATGACAGTTTTTTACATTGCATTTTACATCACGTGCCATTTACGATCACCTCCCGAGCATTATTATTACCCGATTTGTAGCGAATATAAGATGTTTTGGCGGAGCAATTTTTAGCAAGGCAGGCCGGAATCAGCAAGCGGAAAAATTTAAAATTTTAGTAAAAAAGATAGTCAAAATGAAAATATTTTACTAAAATAGTTAACGGGATATTGACTTTTCCGGTCAGGATTATTACTCTTAAAGTATAAGGAATCTGCGACTTATCATCAGTGGGGAGCTATTGAAAAAATAGGTAAAATAGTGGCGATCACTTGCTTAGCGGTCCACCAACTTTTGAAATTACAATTACTTCACAGGTCCTTTTACGCAAACTAATTGGTACTTTCAAAGTTGGCGGACCGCCAGCCGGCTTGTTTGCCGGCTGCGGCGGATCATATAGATTGCAGAAGGAAGAAGGAGGAAAAAGGATGCAAAAGCTGGCAGAATGTAAACACGTGTTTCAGGAAAAGTTTCCCGGCGGTGGGGAACGGGTATTTTTTGCACCGGGACGGATTAACCTCATTGGGGAGCATACCGATTACAACGGTGGGCATGTATTTCCCTGTGCGCTGACGTTTGGCACCTACGCGCTGGCCCGTAAACGGAATGATGAGCTGGTGCGGATGTATTCAATGAATTTTCCTGATAAGGGAATTATCGAATTTAACCTGAACGACTTGTCTTACCAACCAGCCCATAACTGGGGAAACTATCCGAAGGGGATGCTCCGCTTTTGCCGGGAGGAAGGTTATGACATTACCACCGGCATGGATATTGTCTTCTACGGGGAAATTCCTAATGGAGCCGGCCTTTCTTCTTCCGCTTCCATTGAAATGCTTACCGGTGTTGTGCTGGAGGGCTTATTCCAGCTTGCTATTGACCGGATTGCCATGGTGAAGCTGGGCAAGAAGGTGGAAAATGAGTTTATTGGTGTGAACAGCGGGATTATGGATCAGTTTGCCATTGGCATGGGCAAAGCCGGCTGCGGTATTCTGCTAGACTGCGACACCTTGCACTATTCCTACGCGCCGCTTAACCTGACCGAGCATGTGATCATGATTATGAATACCAACAAGCGGCGGGAACTGGCCGATTCCAAGTATAATGAGCGCCGCAGCGAGTGCGAGGCCGCCCTGGCCAGGTTGCAGACGGTGATGCCGGTAAATTCGCTGGGCGAGTTGTCGGCGGACGAATTTGAAAAACATAAGCAGCTCATTGGCAATGACATCTGGATCAGACGGGCTAAGCACGCCGTATATGAAAACGCCCGTACCGTCCGGGCGCTGGAAGAACTGCAAAAGGGCAATCTGACGGAGTTTGGCCGGTTGGTCAATCAGTCGCACATATCGCTGCGCGATGATTACGAGGTAACCGGCAGGGAACTGGACACGCTGGTTGAGGCAGCCTGGCGGCAGCCGGGTGTGTTGGGCGCCCGGATGACCGGCGCCGGGTTTGGCGGCTGCGCCATTGCTCTGGTGGAAAAGGACCGGAGCGAAGCGTTTGTCAGCGCCGTAAGCAAGGAATACAGTGAACGTATCGGCTATGAAGCCACTTTTTATATGGCCAATATTGGCGACGGGGCAAGGGAAATTACGGAGGAGGTTAAACAATGAACGTATTAGTGCTGGGAGGGGCCGGTTATATCGGCTCCCATGCCGTTTACCAGCTCATTGAGTTGGGTCATACCGTAGTGGTGGTGGATAACCTGCAGACCGGTCATCGAGGAGCCATCCATCGAGAGGCGATTTTTCATCAGGGCGATATACGGAACAGGCATTTCTTGCGCGAGGTATTTGCCAGAGAAAAGATTGATGCGGTGCTGCATTTTGCCGCCAATTCGATTGTCGGTGAATCGATGAGTAAGCCGCTGGCCTATTTTGACAATAACGTTTATGGCACACAGGTGCTGCTGGAAGTGATGAACGAATACCAGGTGAAGCATATCGTGTTTTCCTCCACTGCCGCCACCTACGGAGAACCGCAGGCTGTCCCCATCACCGAAGATATGCCGCCATTGCCGACCAATGCCTACGGTGAAACCAAACTGGCCATGGAAAAAATGATGAAATGGTGTGATGTCGCTTATGGCATCAAGTTCGTGTCGCTTCGCTATTTCAATGTGGCCGGGGCACGGCAGGACGCTAAAATCGGCGAGGACCACGCCACAGAAACCCATCTGATTCCGCTGGTTCTGCAGGTAGCATTAGGCAAGCGTGACTATATCACGATTTTTGGTGACGATTATGATACGGCCGATGGGACTTGCGTCCGTGATTATATTCATGTGGAGGATCTGATTGAGGCCCATGTGCTAGCCATGAATTACCTGAAAAATCAGGGGGAGAGCACGATTGTCAATTTAGGCAGCAGCCAGGGATTTTCGGTTAAAGAGATTATTGATACCGCCCGGCAGGTAACCGGCCATGCCATTCCGGCGAAGATTGGCAGCCGCCGGGCCGGCGACCCCAGCAAATTAATCGCCTCTTCGTCCAAGGCAAAACAACTGCTTGGCTGGAAGCCACAGCGCACCGAGATTGACCGGATTGTCGCCGACGCCTGGAACTGGCATAAGCAGCATCCGGACGGATTTAATGAATAAGCACGTAGTGCGGAGGTGATACCATGAATATCTATCAGGCTGTAACCGAGCTGGTTGCCCGTGCGGTGGCCGTGCAGCTCATCACCCAGGAGGATTCCGTCTATGCCCGCAACCGGATTCTTCACCTATTAAAAATTGATGATTTTCAGGAACCGGAGGAAAGCGGCAGTGAAGGCGGCATTCCGGAACTGCTGGATTTTCTTGTCGCTCATGCCTGCGAGCATAAATTAATCGAGGATGTTTTTGACCAGCGGGATATTTTGTCCAGTCAGCTTATGGATTGTTTTATTCCCCTGCCGTCCGTCATTAACGAGCGGTTTTATGCCAAGTTTTCCCGCAGTCCCCGGGAGGCCACCGATTACTTTTATGCGCTCAGCCAACACAGCAATTACATCCAAACCAGGCAGATCGACCGGAATATCAACTACAAAGCGGCGACCGAGTATGGAGAACTGGATATTACCATCAATTTGTCCAAGCCGGAGAAGAACCCCAAGGATATTGCCAGGGAAAAACTGATGAAGAGTTCGAACTATCCACGTTGTCTGTTATGTGTGGAGAATGAGGGCTACGCCGGACGGGCCGGTCACCCGGCCAGGGCCAATCACCGTCTGATTAGGCTGCGGCTCGGCGGTGAGCCCTGGTATTTCCAGTATTCTCCCTATGTATATTACAATGAACATTGTATCGTCCTGGCCGGCGAACACCGGGATATGAAAATTGACCGGCAGACCATTGAGCGGTTGTTATTGTTTGTTGATTTCATGCCTCACTATTTTGTCGGCTCCAACGCCGATCTGCCGATCGTGGGAGGCTCCATTCTGTCCCATGACCATTATCAGGGCGGCCGTTATGAATTTGCCATGGCTAAGGCGACGGATGAATACCGGTTTTCGCTGCGGGACTTTCCCTTGTTGGAAAGTGCCATTGTAAAATGGCCCATGTCAGTCATCCGCCTGCGCGGCGAGCACATGGCGGATATGGTCGGTGCTGCCGATCATATCCTGGCTAAGTGGCGCGCTTACAGTGATATGGCTGCCCATATTCAGGCCTATACCCAGGGTACACCGCACAATACTATCACCCCGATTGCCAGAAAAAGAGGGAAAATGTGGGAGCTGGACCTGGTGCTGCGGAATAACCGGACGACCGAGGAGCATCCTATGGGAATTTTCCATCCCCATGAGGATGTGCAGCATATAAAGAAAGAAAACATCGGCTTAATTGAAGTTATGGGGTTGGCCGTACTGCCGGCCCGGCTGGAGTCGGAACTGAAAGAAGTGGAAAATTTCCTGCTGGGGCGGGAACAGCGACTGGCGGAGTACCATCTTGCCTGGGCCGAAGAGCTGGCGCGACGGTATGAGGGGACGGTGACTCCGGACAATGCCGAAGCTATCGTTCGCCGGGAAGTGGCGGCCAAATTCTTGCGTGTTTTGGAGGATGCCGGTGTATTCAAACGGAATGAGGCAGGAGTAGCGGCGTTTAAGCGATTTATTGCCACCTTGGGAACGGAGGAAAGCTAATTATGCCGATAGAGAAAGAGAACTACGGTTTAGCGGACGGCCAAACGGTATATCTTTACCTCCTGAGCAATCGAAACGGAATGAAAATGACCTGCCTGAACTATGGCTGTGCCATTACCAGTCTCTTCACACCAGACCGGCGGGGGAACTATGAAAATGTTATTCTCGGTTTTGCCGATTTGGCCGGATATCAGGAGAATGTTCCCTGCGCTGGTGTCGTGGTCGGCCGGGTGGCCGGACGGATCAGGGAAGCTGCTTTTGAATTGGCAGGAACGACTTACCGGGTGACGGCCAATAGCGGCCGCCATCATCTGCATGGCGGTCATCCCGGCTTCAGTCATGTTGTGTGGCAAAGTGAGTCGTTCCAGCAGCAAGACCGCTGTGGCGTTCGTTTTGCCTATACCAGTCCCGATGGGGAAGCGGGGTATCCGGGGACACTTGCCGCTCAGGTGACCTATACCCTGACCGATACCGGTGAATTGATCATTGAGTACCAGGCGCAGTCCGATAAAGATACGCTGTTTGTTCCCACCAATCATATGTATTTTAATTTAAGCGGCGGCCTGAAACGGGATATTTTGCAGCATACGCTGCGGTTAAATAGCAGCCGTTTTACCGAACTGGACGCCGATTCGCTGCCGACCGGCCGGTTGCTGGAGGTAACAGGTACCGTATTTGATTTTCGTCAGGGTCGTGTATTAGCCGACGGAATTGTGGCGGACCATCCGCAAAGCAGGTTGGTGAAGAATGGCTATGACCATGCTTTTGCTTTAGACGGTGGGGTTGCGGCGCAAATGGAACTCTATGATGCCGCCAGCGGGCGAATCCTGCAGGTGCACACCGACGCCCCCTGTGTGGTGGTGTATACCGGCAATCAACTGTCTGATACGCTTGTCTTTACGGAAGGCCATTCACGGCGTTACCTGGGAGTTTGTCTGGAAACACAGGGATTTCCCGACGCCATTCATCACCCGCAGTTTCCTTCGGTTGTGCTGCCGGCCGGGCAGCTATTCCGGTCGACGACTACCTATGCCTTCCGCATTAGCCAGTAGCCGCGCCGGGCGTATTAATTTGCCGGAAAGAGAGAAAGTCAGCCGGAGTAGCGACTGACAGGGAAAGAAAGGAGATGCGATGGCAACCATTAAAGATATAGCGGACAAAGCAGGTGTATCCATTGCCACTGTATCCCGGGTATTGAATTATGATATGACCTTGTCGGTCAGTGACGAGACTAAAAAACGGGTATTTGAGGCAGCGGAGGAGCTTTCCTATGAAAAGCGGACACCCCGGAAGGCCGGCGTTACTAAAATAGCCTTAATTCATTGGTATACCGAGGAAGAGGAATTGGACGATGTCTACTATATGTCGATTCGTCTGGGCATTGAACGGCGGTGCAAGCAGCAGAACGTGACGATAGTCCGGCCGTTGCAGGACCCGGCCGATTTGGCCAGGGAGAATGTCCAGGGGATCATTGCGGTAGGCAAGTTCAGTCAAAGCGAAATTGCCGTTCTGCAGGACATTACCGCCCATCTGGTTTTTGTGGATTTTCTGCCTGCCGGGGACCGGTTCGATGCCGTCGGCATTGATTTTGATCTGGCGACCCGCAAGGCTTTGGATTATTTTTTAGCTAAAGGCCATCAAAGGATCGGCTATATCGGCGGCCGGGAGCTCTTTAAAGACCGGACGGCGGAAATTGAAGACCCCCGCGAAGCGGCTTATAAAGCCTATTTGAAAAGTAAAAAAGTTTATGACGATTCCTATGTCTATGGCGGCCGGTTTTCGGTCAATGATGGCTACGGTTTAATGAAAAAGGCGATCGAGGAGCACGGGGATGAGTTGCCGACAGCGTTTTTTATCGGCAATGATTCGATGGCTATTGGCTGCCTGAAAGCACTGGGCGAGGCCCAAATCGCCGTGCCGGAACGGGTTTCCGTTATCGGCGTCAACGATATCAGCATTGCCGAATATCTGTCTCCTTCGCTAAGCACGGTGCGGATTGACACCGAACTGATGGGTGAGACGGCGGTTGATTTACTGCTGGAACAAGTAAGCGGCAGGCAGGTGGCCAAGAAAGTCACTTTAGGCACCGAACTGCTGATCCGGCAGAGCAGCTTGTGATAAACAAATAAAACTGGCTTGCGACATTCGTAATCGCAAGCCAGTTTTATTTGTTTATCATTCCAGCACCGGAAAGGCAATGAAAAAGGTAGTGCCGTCAGCCGTGCTGTGAATATCAATCGAGGCACGGTGTTTTTCGGCAATATGGTAGCAAACCGACAAGCCCAGTCCGGTTCCCTCTTCTTTGGTGGTAAGGAAGGGGGTGCCCAGGTTGTCCAGCACATACGGATCTATGCCGGTTCCCTGGTCTTGAATGGATAGCAGGACCTTTGTTTCAGCGGCGTACGTCCGGATGGTCAGGCAGCCCTTGACCGCCATGGCCTCCAGACCGTTTTTTACCAGGTTCAAGAGCAATTGACGTATTTCTTTTTCATTGCAAAGAATGTCGGGCACCGGCTCGGTGATAATTTCCAAATCGTGTCCCGATTGCAGTGCATCGGTTTGCAGCAAAGGCTGCAGACTGTGGAGTATTTGATTCAGATTGCCGCGCTGCAGCGTGACTGTCGGAGCCTTGGCCAGTGACAAATACTCCGTAATAATCTGATTGGCCCGGTCTAATTCGGAAATCATAGTGGCAAGCTGATCATGATACTGGTGGAAACAGTCCTTGCCGTGAAACATTTGCAGATAACCCCGGACGGTAGTCAGGGGATTGCGTACTTCGTGACCGATACTGGCGGCCATTTTACCGATAATATTGAGGATATCCAGCCGGGCGACCTGAAATTTCAGCTCCTTGATTTCCGTTACATCAGTAAACGTTGTTAGAGCGCATTTGTGAAGGCCTAAGGTAATGATTTCGGCTGAAACTAGGACGGTAAGCGTCCGGGCTTCTTTTGTGGTAATTTGCAATTGATAGTTATGGATCTTTTTGCCTGCTTCCAGGCTTGTTTGCAGGAAGGTGGCTTTTTTCTTATCATACTGCAGGCCAATGTCGCGGGGCTGTTTGCCGATAATTTCGCCGTAAGGCAGATTGACGGCTTTTATAAAGCTTTCATTTACGTCAATAAAATTCCGGTTGGTTAAGGAGATGATCGCCATCATACTGGGATTTTTGCGAAAGGCCTTGCAAAATCTTTCTTCCAACTGCTTTTCCTTCGTTGTTTCATGGGCAATAATTAGCAGGCTTGTCACTGCTTGATTATCCCCGTGTTCCGGGCAGATTTTAAAATGAAAATAGCGGATAATTCCGCGGCTGTCACGGTAACGGCCTTCCAAGGTGGTCGCTTTGCCGGTACGAAAAATATCCAGCAACTGGTCCCGGCCGGATTCGTAATTTTCAAACTGGGAATGAAGTTCTGTCCAGGTTTTGCCCAAAAGGTCATCTACCGGTGTTTGGGCAAGGGGACGATTCAGATAAACAAGACGGAGCTCACGGTCCAGACGGGCAACGACATAAGGGCAGCTCTCGACCAGTGTCTGGTAGTCCTGCCTGCTATGTTGCAGTTGAGCTTCCAGCCGTTTTTGCTCGGCTATTTTACGGAGCCGGATCATAACCGGAGCGGGAATGCCGGCATCTGGCAAGAGTTCGCAGCATATTTCGCAGGGAATAAGAGCACCGTTTTTGTGGCTGAAGCTGTATTCTCCCTGGAAAGACCCGCCCGAATCCCGCTGAGCGAGAACGGCAAGCAGGGAAGCGTGGAGGCCGGCAGCCGGCGAACCGGCTGCCGGCCAGGATAATTCCTCCTGGGTGTAACCGAGTAAAGCGTAAATGGCCGGATTTGCATCTATAAGCTGTCCGGAGGGAGACATTAGCAGAACTCCGTCCGGATAACGGTCAAATAACAATTTATAAAGCGGAATAGGAGTGAATTGGCTCTGTGGCTTCATGCCGCATTGTCACCTCTTATCAGTATCAAAGCAATTTTGGTAACCACTTCGAGGTCTTTTTTCAGATATCCTTTGTTGACCAGGAAATGTTCGTTTCTAATGCTGTAAAAATTACTCTGTTAATAAGGTTAATTTTACAAAAATGGAATTTTTTAATCTATAAGTTAAATTTAAACAAGGAAAAAAATGTATTTTGACGAAATTCTATTGGTAAAGCTTGGGCAAAGTAGAATACTGTCGTAATATGTGGTTTTATAGAAAATCGACAGAAGAAAACTGCTCATATGACAAAAAAAGTGAGATGTGAGATAAGGAGGTTAGAGGTATGGGCAAATTTTCTCAGGAAGTAATTGACGAGATACAGTGTATCTGTGATCAAATAAATTCCGAGGATATTCCCACAGGGGAGAAGCAGCAGTTATACCAGCGGCTGGAATTGATTTATGAGCAATATTTTGATGAAGTAAAGAGAAGTATGGCTGCCGCTTTAAAAAAACAGCTTTGACCCCAAAACATTATATAATCATAGTAATGGTGTTCGGCAATAGTGATAAATCAGTTACGCAGAAAAAGAAAACATGCTGCTTAGTAAAGCTCGACCGGTAGGGGTTTTGAAGTATTTGTGGTAAATACTTTCGATTTGTGGTTTGGTCAGGCGATCTTCCTCAATATTTACCAGGAAGTCCGCTTCAACCAATATCTGAAAATCCTGGCCGTCAATCGCGGAATAAGTATGATGATGGCCGATTAAATAAGCAATTCTTTCCCAAACGGGCTGAGGCAGTTTGAGGTCAGCCAACAGTTCGCCGGCTACGGCAGGGCCCTCCTTTTCCTGATATGGCCCGGCGCTGGAGTTATATTTGGCCTCGCTGACTTTGATGCCGATATCATGCAGTACCGCTGAAAGTTCCACTATCTCCAGGGAGGGAGCAGGCAATCCTTCGTTTTCGGCAATGCACTTGGCAAAGCCGTAAACCTTTAAAGCGTGATTGATCCGCCGGGTATCTCCGTCAAAATAAGTAATCATTTTTTGTATAGCGATGGCTGGGTGTTGCGCCATATAACATCTTCCTCCTGTCTATCGAGTAGATATTCTTTCTTTATTATGACATAGATAACAGGATTTGTCATAATTCTGGCGAATATTGTCCATTAGAGCAGTTTTTTGTTGGTTTCATTTTCCGGCCTGACGACGGGTTGACAGCGATACAGATTGCTTTTATCGGCTAGCAGCCTTTTCTTTTATGCTGAGTTTTATAAAACCGCCGGAAAATAATGGGCAGCAGCGCAGTCGGAAAATATACAGTCAATTATTCATTACAGTATAAAACTAGGAGGAGTCAGCATGTTCGGTAAAAGCAAATCGTTTGCACAGCCGTCGGCAGGAGTGATTCGGGTAGATGTAAAGGTAGAAAAAGCTTTTCTAGGGCTGAATCAGGAAACAGTCGGATATTTGCAATGTTTACAGCCCATTGTGGACAAGCATGGTGATGTGATTACCACCAATTTTTATGCCCGTTTAACCCAGGTGCCGGAAGTGGAACAGTTTATCAAGCAACATTCCAGCGTGGCTCAGTTAAAGAAAACTTTCCGCGAGTTTTTAAATGTTCTTTGCCGGACTACTTTGGATGAAGCAGTCCTGGCGCATGTAGAGCAGGTGGGACATATTCACAACCGGATTAAATTGCCGGCCAAATGGTTTGTCCTGGCCATGGGTGCCCTGAAGCTGGAGTTGTTCCCGTATATTTTCCAGGAATATGGTTCAGATCTGGCGTATGTGCAAAAGGTGATTGCCGCAACCGAGCAAATGATTCAGCTTGTAGAAGCGCATACCAATCAGGCCTTCATTGAGGCTCTGCTGAAGGAAGTCGATCGTAAGGATGCACTGGAACTGGTCATGCAGGAGCAGGCGGCTCTGGTGGCACAGGTACAGGAATCCAGCCAGACGCTGGCGGCAACCGCTCAGGAAACTTCAGCCTCGGCCTCCCAGATGGCCCATGCCGCCGAAAGTATCAAGGATGCTTCCACTGCAGCCAAGCAAGAGGCCGAAGTGGCTAAAGGCACAGCCGCAGAGGGCGAAGAGGCGACGACTCAGATGCTCCGCCAGGTGGCAGCTATGATTAGGACTAACCAGGAAACACAGGTGCGGGTTAATTCTTTGGAAACAACGTCCGATTCGGTAGCCCGGATCGTGGAAACCATTACCGGCATTGCCAGCCAGACTAACTTGCTGGCGCTAAACGCCGCCATTGAAGCGGCACGGGCCGGTGAGGCCGGACGGGGCTTTGCTGTTGTGGCCGACGAGGTTCGTAAGCTGGCGGAGCAAAGCCGGACTGCCGCTAATGAGATTGTTGAACTGATCAGGGATAACACAACCTCGACCAAGGAGGTTGTCGGCAGCATGAATGAGCAGGCGGCCGTACTTGACACGGTTAGTAAGGCTGTAGAGGAAACTTCTTCCCGTATGTCCATGATCATGTCCGCCATCGAAAGTAATTTTGAGCATATGGATCATATCTCTGAATCTGTGACCAGTCTGGCCGTCACTTCGCAGGAAATTGAACGGGCTTCCAATGAAGTGGCGCGTTCGGCAACTGAGCTGACCGCCATGGTGGAAAACAATCAGTCCTGATAAGTAAAGCGGGGCAGCCGGTGGAAAGCGCTCCGATAAGGAACGGACTTTACAGGCGCTTGTTTCTTGATAACCGGTCTGAGTTCGTTTCATCAAAGCGAAAACAACCGGACCGGTTATCGTCTGAAAGACTTGGCATACATGCCGGGTCTTTTGTTATTAAGCGGAGTAATTTCTTGCCCGGGAGGCTGACCGTTAATTGGCAGGACAATTTCTTAACCGGAAAAAGGAATATGCTGACTATGTGAAGAACCTAACAAGTGAATTGACTGAGTGCAATATCAAGACAATGGCAAGTGATCCGCCATCCTTGAAAGTGCAATTAATTTTGTGAGATTTTTTTCTAAGACAAGGCGGTGGTGCGCTTGTCGGGGTATAGGAAAGTCGTCGAAAACGAAGACTTGCAAAAAAAGATCCGTAAAGTTTTTGTAGTTTCAGAGCTGGTGGCCCGCTCGCATGGCTAAGGAGGTTACCATATGGGGGAACAGAAAGAGAAAACCCAAGGACTGAATGCGGCCGAACAGGCCAAACTGGAAAAAGACGGACTTGATGTGGTGCAGGATATCGCCCGTTTTGCCGAACAGGGTGTGACCGCCCTGACACCCGGTGATATAGAACGCCTGAAATGGGTCGGCCTTTATTTGCAGCGTCCGAAAGAAGACGGAAATTTTATGCTGCGGATTAAACTGCCGGGCGGTTTGCTGACGACCGCACAGGCCAGGGTTATCGCAGGGATTTCCCGGGATTACGGCAAAAACGGTCTGGATATAACGACCAGACATTCGCTGCAATTTCACTGGATCCGGCTGGAAGGGCTGCCGGATATTTTCGGGAGACTGACTCAGGCAGGCTTGACCACACTGCAGGCGGCCGGCGACTGTCCCCGCGGCATTGTCGTCAATCCTTTGGCGGGGATTGACGCTGAGGAATGTCTGGATGCGGCTCCCTGGGGAGAGGCCTTGTACCAATTTTTCCAAAATAACCGGGATTTTTCCAATTTGCCGCGCAAATTTAAAATTGCCATTACCGGTGCGCCTCACAACTCCATCCAGGCCGAACTGAATGATATTTCTTTCGTGCCTGCTGAAAAGCGGGAAAGTGGAAAAATTCTGTATGGTTTTCATGTGCTGGTGGGTGGCGGCTTGTCCAGCCAGCCGCAGTTGGCAACCGAACTGGATTTGTTTGTTCTGCCGGAGCAGGTGGTTGCCGTGGCGGCGGCTGTTGCCGCTATCTTCCGAGATCATGGTTACCGGGAAAAACGAAATCATGCCAGGCTGAAATTTTTGCTCAATGACTGGGGCGTGGAAAAATTCACCCAGGAGCTGCTGAGCCGTACCGGTTCGCTGCAGCCGGGCGGCAAAAGAATCACCGGAACCTGGAATGGTGGAAAGTTTTTTGGCATCCATCCCCAAAAACAGGCAGGTTTTTACTATTTGGGCCTGGCCATTCCCTGCGGCCGTTTAACGGCGGACGAACTGCAGGAACTGGCCGGTCTGGCGGAGCGCTATGGTGATGGAACGCTGCGGACAACCAATTCTCAGGATATCCTCATTCCGGGGATAGCAGAAACGGTCTTGGCGTCGCTCAAGCAAGAGCCCTTGGTGAAAAGCCAGCATAAACTACAGGGAACGATGACAGCGCAGGCGATAACCTGCACCGGTAAGGAATTCTGTCCTTTTGCCATTATTGAGACCAAAGCTTTTGCTGCCCGCTTACTGGCACAACTGGATGAAGCGTTTCCGGAAAAACTGCCGCTGCGCATCCATGTAAGCGGTTGTGTCCATGCCTGCGCCCAGCCGCAGATTGCCGATATCGGGCTGCAGGGAACGATGGTCATGAGTGACGGGGTAGCCAAAGAGGCGGCGGAAGTCTGGCTCGGCGGAACTTTAGAGCAGCAGGGGGTTCTGGGTAGAAAAATAGCGGGCAAGGTGCCTGTGGATCAAGCGGCTGCTACGCTGGTTCGCCTGCTTTCCCTGTATCGGGATGAGCGGTTGCCGGAAGAACCGTTTGGAGAGTTCGTAAAGAGGACTGGACTGCTGGATAAAGCGGTAAACGAATGGAGTAAGTAGGGCCCGAATAATTAATAAAACACACAGAGATGGCGACAGGCTATCCCTGTGTGTTTTTAACTTGGATTTTTCGATAGCTATTTTAAGAAGGGATTTTATGGAGAAGAATAAAAAAATTAGTAAAGTGTATACTTATCTGGCCAATTGGCACGATTTCCGGCTTAAATTGTTTGTTGAAGGAATTCTGATCGGTCTGATCGGCGGCCTGATTATTGTGGCTTTTCGTTTTGCGCTGGAACGGGCGGAAGTGCTGCGGCGGTTGATTTATCATGAATTTCAGGTAGGCCGGGGTGAATTCGTCGTTCTTTGGTTTGTTGGCCTGATCGGCACTGCCTTTATTTTGAACTGGCTTGTTAAAATTGAACCCATGGCTGGGGGGAGCGGTATTCCGCAGGTAAAAGGAGCCATTTTAGGAACTATGAAAATGAAATGGCTCCGTATTTTACTGACTAAATTTTTTGGTGGCGTATTGGCCATTGGAGCCGGATTGTCCTTGGGCCGGGAGGGCCCCTCGGTGCAACTGGGGGCTGTTGTGGGGCAGGGACTCAGCCGACTTTTAGGCCGGACCAGAATGGAAGAGAAGTACCTATTAACCAGCGGTGCCAGCGCCGGTCTGGCTGCCGCCTTTAACGCACCGTTATCGGGTGTGGTATTTGCGTTGGAAGAATTGCATAAGAATTTTTCGCCGGCCGTATTAATGTCAGCTCTTGCCGCGGCGGTGACTGCCGATGTGGTTACGCAGTGCTTTTTCGGCTATGGTCCAATATTTCAGTTTTCCACGTTGTACAGTCTGCCTGTCCGGTATTACGGTATTGTGCTGATAACCGGGATTGTTGTAGGTTTGCTGGGAAACTTATTTAACCGCGGATTACTAAAAACCCTGAATCTCTATGAAAATCAAACCAGATTGTCCGGTGCGGCAAAGGCTGCTTTGCCATTAATAACCGCCGGAATGCTCGGCTTTTTTCTGCCTGACATTCTCGGAGGCGGCAATGATCTGGTTAATCAACTGGCAAGCAAACCAGTAGGGTTCTCATTGCTATTATTACTTTTTTTCGGCAAATTCTTTTTTACCATGTTAAGTTATGGATCAGGCGTACCGGGCGGCATATTTTTGCCCATGCTTGTCTTGGGGGCGTTGGCCGGTAGTTTTGTCAGTCAGATTATGCTTTATCTCGGGCAGTTGGAGCCGCAATATACAATGAATATTGTTGTCCTGGCGATGGCGGCTTATTTTTCGGCTGTCGTTAAGGCCCCGGTTACCGGCAGTGTGCTGATCATGGAAATGACCGGCTCGTTTAGCCATCTGTTACCGCTCACTCTTGTTTCGATGATTGCCTATCTGGTAGCCGATCTGGGAAAAGCCAAGCCGGTGTATGAAGCTCTGCTGGAGCGGGCTTTGCGAAAGCAGGGCAAGGAGATTGCAGACTTGAACGGGACAAACCGCCAAATTATTGAATTGGTGGTTTGCATGGGATCGATGCTGGATAAGAAACAAATCAAACAAATTTCCTGGCCGGAGCATTCCCTGCTGGTTAGCATTAAACGGGGAGATATGGAACTGATTCCCCGGGGAGATACCCGGCTGGCTGTCGGCGACTATATTTATGTTTTGACGGAGACGGCCCAAAGGGACTATTTGGAGGAACTGGCCTCTGAAAAGACGGAAGTTGATTAAACAACTAAAAAAGTGTTTATTTTTATAAGATAGAGCTCTCTGCAGAGGGCTCTATCTTATTTTTATAAAGAAATAACATATCCGGGTAACGGGAAAAATATACTGTATGGGGTTTACAAATTTACTAACAACTTTTATAATTAAATAAAGTTGTTAGTAAATGCCTGAGAGGAGGAGTTGGATGATATGTTTTGATCATGTTTCCAAAGCTTATGGGACCGGGCAAAGAGTACTACAAGATATCAATTTGCATATTGAGCAGGGGGAACTGGTTGTTCTGATCGGCCCCAGCGGTTGTGGCAAAACGACTACCATGAAAATGATTAACCGCCTGGTAACGCCAAGTAGTGGCCAGGTATATATCAACGGGCAGGATATCGGCGAAAAAGATCCTGTAGAATTGCGACGCAACATTGGTTATGTCATCCAGAGTATTGGGCTCTTGCCGCATATGACCATTGAGGAAAATGTGGCACTTGTGCCCAGGCTGAAAAAATGGGAGCCTGAACGTTATATGGCACGGGTCCGTGAATTGATGAGAATGGTACATCTTGATCCTGAGGTGTATGGCGGACGCTATCCCGCCGAACTCAGTGGCGGGCAGCAACAGCGAATTGGCGTGATCCGGGCGATGGCCGCCGATCCTCCGATTATTCTGATGGATGAGCCTTTTAGTGCCCTGGACCCGATCAGCCGGGAGCAGCTTCAGGATGAGCTGGTGCGTTTACAGGAGGCCATTCGCAAAACCATTGTATTTGTAACCCATGATATTGATGAAGCGCTTAAGATTGGAAACCGGATTTGTATCTTGAACGGCGGACGGATTGTCCAATTCGATACACCCGAGCGTATTCTCCGTCATCCGGCCAATGAATTTGTCAGAAGTTTTATTGGTGAAAACCGGTTAAGCCGGGCGGAACCGTATCCGGAGATTGCCGATGTTATGGTTAGACCGATTGTTTCGAATCCGGAACGGGGGTTGGCTGCCGCTATTCGTCTCATGCGGATTAAAAAGGTTGACACTTTGCTGATTGTGGATAGTGTGGGCCGGCTTATCGGTAAATCAAGCGTGTGGGATATCCAGAGCCGTTACCAGGAGGAAAACATAACCTTACAGGATGTCATGCAACAGGCGCAATACGTTGTCCATGTTGAGCAGCCTTTGACGGAAGCCATCCAATTGATCAGTAAACACCGGATTGCCTATTTGCCGGTGGTTGACCGGAACAATATTTTGCTGGGGGTTATTACCCGTGCCAGCCTGGTGGACATTATGGCTGAACAGTTTTAGAAAGTGAGGGGATGGTATGTTCTACAATTTCTGGGGTATTATGCAAAGCCGCTGGGAAGATATTGTACTGGCAGCATCACAGCATATTGAATTAACCATCATTTCCCTGCTGCTTGCCAATTTGATTGCTATACCGGCAGGGATTATCCTAACCCGTTACCGGCGTTGGGCAGAACCGGTTATCGGCATTACCGCCGTATTCCAGACCATTCCCAGTCTGGCTTTGCTGGGGTTTATGATCCCACTGCTGGGAATAGGAACAGTGCCGGCCATTGTAGCGCTGACAATCTACGGGTTGCTGCCCATTATGCGTAATACCTATACAGGCATATTGGGCGTGTCGGCTTCCGTGGTGGAGGCAGGCATAGGCATGGGAATGACTTCGCTGCAGGTGTTACGGATGATTGAACTGCCCATGGCCCTGCCGGTTATTATGGCGGGAATACGAACTGCCACGGTATTACTGATTGGGGTTGCGACGCTGGCGGCTCTGATTGGTGCCGGAGGATTGGGTGATCTTATTTTTAGGGGAATTGCCATGGCAAACTCCGAACTGATTCTGGCAGGTGCCTTGCCGGCAGCTTTGCTGGCGCTGGTTTTTGATTATGTATTAAAGAAACTGGAAATCTGGGTACAACCCAAAGGCGTTCAAAAATAACGGTTGAAAGGAAGTGGGGATATGTGGAAAAAGGTAATTCTTCTGGGCTTGGTAACAGTCATGCTGGCCGGATGTTCACTTTTTGGCGGTGGAAGAGGTGACCGGGTGGTGATTGCCGGGAAAAATTTCACTGAGCAAGATATTCTGGTGTACATGATGAAATATATCATTGAGGATAAAACCAAACTTACGGTAGAAACCAAACCCTTCCTGGGCGGAACCAACGTTGTGGCGCAAGCCATCGAACGGGGGGATATTGATATATATCCCGAATATACGGGAACGGCATTGATTAATATTCTCGGTCAGCCTCTTATCAACGATCCACAGGGCGCTTACGATAAGGTGAAACAAATATACAAGGATGAAAAAAATCTGATTTGGCTCAAGCCTTTTGGCTTTAATAATACCTATACGTTGACCATGCGCGCTGACAGAGCCGAGCAACTAGGTGTGCACACCTTCAGTGATTTGGTTGCCAAAGCAGCGGAATTGCAATTAGGCTGCACCCAGGAGTTTGCTGAAAGGGAAGACGGTTATAAAGGCTTGCAGAAAGCCTATCATATAGACTTTAAGAGCGTGAATGGGATGGATCCGGGCCTTACGTACGCGGCCGTCCGGGACGGAAAGGTCGACGTGATCGACGGCTTTTCCACCGATGGGCGGATTCCGGCCTTTGGCTTAAAAATATTGGAAGACGACAAACATTTCTTTCCGCCTTACTATGCAGCACCTGTTGTAAGAAAGGAGTTACTGGATAAACATCCGGAAGTGGCCGAGGCGCTTAACCTGCTGGGCAACACCCTGACCGACAAGGACATGGCTGTTTTAAACGCAAAAGTGGATCTGGACAAACAGGATGCCAAAGACGTTGCGAGAACCTGGCTCAAGGAAAAAGGGCTGATCCAATAATAGGCATTCTTTGCAGGAAAACGGGAGGAGTCTGGTCTGGCCGGCTGCTCCTGTTTTCGCGATTCTTTCAGTCCGATTCGAAAATAAGGAGGCAAGCTTGAATTTAGTCTTATAGCTGGCCACAAAGGGGTATCTCAATTTCTATTGAGATACCCCCTTTGTTTACTGTTGTATGACAGGCTGTGAGTAAATAGGGCCGGCTAAGGACATACTATTGCTAATCCGGCGGGGGTGATGGGGTGAATAATAACTCGGCTTTTAAGTTGTACCGTTATTTGAAGAGTCTGTTAGTATACCAACCACCACAGCTTCCCGAGCCTTTCATCCTGCAGGAACAGGAATACGAAGTCCATGAAGAACAGGATGAGACAACCGGAAAAGAAGCGAAACTGGCGCAGTTAAACCGTTTGTTGGCTCAGGCAAAACGACTGGCCAAGGCAATGGAAGACAGTGTACAGGCTTTGCAGCAGCAAGGCAAAACCCCGGTAAGCTCCGATATTATTGAAGAAGTTGAACTTCTGGAAGAGCAGCAGGCTGAAATAAATCCTCTTTGGATGGCTTATACCAGCAGTACCGAGGCGGAAAAAAGAATCATAAGCTCTGTACTGACGGAGAATGAAAAATTACTGAAGAAGCTTTATAATCTGCCGAAAAACAAAGATGCGGTTATTCGAAATTTCACACTCCCTTTTGTGCCGCCGCTGCCGGCTTTGTTGATATATCTTGACGGAATGATTGACAAAAAAGTCATTAATGAAGCCATCTTAAAGCCACTGCTGGCTATCCAGGATGATATACGTTATTCGGAAAGTCCGGATCTGGCGCAAACAATAGCCGATACGTTGCTGCCCAGCAATCAGGTACAGATTACTCAACGGTTTAATGAAGCAATGGATGGTGTCAATGGCGGTGATACGGCGTTATTGGTTGATGGAATGACCGCGGCTTTGGTTATTGACACAAAAGGGTATGATAAGCGAAGCATCGACAGGCCCCAACTGGAGCAGTCGGTGCGGGGCGGCCAGGCATCTTTTACTGAGAACTTACGGACTAATACCGCGCAAATCCGGGTAACTATGCCGACTAATGATCTGGTTACCGAGATGATTCTGGTAGGGGAACGTATTCCGATGAAATGTGCTGTCATGTATTTACAGTCGGTGGCGAACGAGACGGAAGTGGCGGAGGTTAAACGGCGCATTGAAGGCATCAGAACCGATTATATTCCGTCCGTTGGTGTGTTAGTGCAATTCATTGAAGATCATCCCAATATCCCTTTTCCCCAGAGCTTGTCTACCGAACGGGTGGACCGGATTGCTGTCCATTTGGCGGAGGGGAGGATTGCTGTTTTGTTGGACGGCAGTCCCTTTGTTCATATTCTTCCGACCAATTTATTTACTTTTTTTCAGTCCAGCGAGGATTTTAACCTGCCGGTCATGGTGGCGACGGGCGTACGCTTGTTGCGCTGGATCGGAACAGTACTGGCAATTATTTTGCCGGCGTTATATATGGCTATTAACTACTTTCATCAGGAAGCCTTGCCTACCGATCTGGCCCTGGCGATTGCCGGGGCACGGGAAAAGGTTCCTTTTCCTGCTTTGGTTGAGATTTTACTTATGGAGTTTTCCTTTGAGTTGATTCGTGAAGCCGGAATACGGGTTCCCGGTGTGTTAGGTTCAACGATTGGCATTGTGGGCGCCATTATTTTAGGTCAGGCGGCCGTAAGTGCCAATATAGTCAGTCCGATTATGGTGGTATTGGTTGCCTTAACCGGGGTGGCTTCGTTTACCATACCTGATTATCGCATGGCCTTTGCTTTGCGCATTTACCGATTTGTACTGTTGCTGCTGGCTGCTGCCCTTGGCTTCGTCGGTATTGCCTTTGGCATGATAATTTTAACCATGCTGTTAACCAGCATGAAATCCTTCGGTGTTCCTTATTTGTCACCCTTAGGACCCAGAACAAGAGCCGGTCTGGATGTGGTATTTAGAGGACCGGTCTACCGGCAAGAAAAACGTCCTGATGAATTGAACCCTAAAGATATCCGGCGTCAACCCGGAATCAGCCGTGTCTGGAAGACTGAAAAACCGGTTAACAGGAGGTGACAGCTTTGAGCTATCAGCATGGAACGCTGGGACAGGCAGCGGCCATTGGTATTATTTTTAATATTTCTATGGTCAGGGTTTTTTTGTCCAATCCGGTGCAGGTTATTGCCTTAAGCGGAGAACTGGCCTGGCTTGTTACTCTTGTTGCCGGTTTTATCAGCATGGCTGCATCGTTTGTCTTCTTGTATGTCTATAAACGGGTGCCGGGAGACCTGTATCAGATAACGGAAAAATTGCTGGGAATCTGGGGAGCAAGAATCATGGCTCTTCTCTGCATCAGCCTGTTTTTTACTAACGCCGTTTTGCTCTTTAGACAGTTTACGGAAAATACCCTGCTTACCGCTTTGCCCAATACAGACTTTCAAGTTGTTTCTTTTGGCTATGCCATCTGTGTGCTGATTGTGCTTTATGCAGGAATTGAAGCAATGGGAAGATCCCTCTATATTATCATTCCTTTTGGTGTCATAGGATTAACGACGGTATTCTTACTGCTCTATCCTTATTATGATGTCTATAATTTAGCGCCCTGGCTGGGTTATGGGATCAAAGAAGCCATTAGCGCTTCCATTGTGTCGAGCGGATATAATATGTCCGGAGTTTTGGCTGTAACCATGCTGGCTCCTTCGTTACAAAACTACCGGACTGTACGGACTTCCCTGGTATTTGGCCTTGGTGGCAGCGCTTTGATTAAAAGCGCGTCGCTGGGTGTATTTGTCCTGGTTTTTGGCGTTCAAGTGGGTCTGGAAAAAGTACTGCCGTTTTATGAAATGGCCCGCCTGGTATATATAAGCCGGTATTTGCAGCGAATTGAATCCCTATTTATTCTGTTATGGGTTATTGCCGGGACCTTTGCTGTTGCTGTTGCCCTGTATTTTGCCCTGTTTATGCTGGCAAGGTTACTTAACTTACCGGCGATCAAGCCGATAATGCCAATTGCTGTTATTATATTAGAACAAGTAGCCTCTTTACATGAAGATATCATTAAGGTAATACGAATGGATGGATACTTGCATACTACGGTATTTGCCGGATGCGAAATAGCTATTCCTTTTATTTTATTACTGGCTTTGTGGATAAAGGGTTCCAAGCAGGGAGGCGTGAAGAAATGTCCTTCCGGCTCGTAGTCTGGTGTTTAGTTATTATTGGCAGCCTGCTCTTTACAACCGGCTGCAGCGGCGCTCAGGAAACCGATAGTACAGCCTATGTGCTGGCCCTGGGAATTGATAAGGGAGAGCAGGAAGGTACGATAAAGTATACCTGCCAGGTTGCTTTGCCAAAACCATCTACGAAAGAGGGTGGCGAAGAGGAATCCAAGACGCAGGTCAGTGTTACGGCGACAGCACGGTCATTGGCCGAGGCCCGTAATTTGATCAATTCATCTATGTCCCGAACATTGACCTTTTCCCATATGAAAGCGCTTATTATCGGCGAAGATTTGGCGAAACAAGGCATTAATGATATTTTTGCTCCCTTGATGCGATTCCGTGACATGCGCGGTTCTATCTATATTTTAGTGACTCACGGGGTTAGTGCACAGGATTTTATTGACAAGAACCGGCCCAAACTGGAGACGTTTATGTCCCGCTATTACGAGTCTATGATGTTTAGCGCGGAAGAGTCGGGTTATTATTTCCGGACTACCTTGCACGATTTTTATAAAGAGCTAAAAAACGTAGGAGATTGCCCACTGGCTACATTGGTTAGCCTTAATGAGAGAAAAGGCAATAATCAAGAAGAAGGAAGTATGTTCCCCGCTGAGGTTTCTTCCGAATACACGGCAGGAAATGCTCCTTTAGAGAAGGGGAACCCGGCGGAGGCTCTGGGGCTTGCCGTATTTAACGGTGATAAAATGGTAGGGACGCTGACCGATGAGGAAACCCGTATGGTAAATATTCTGCGGGGAAATTTACCGCGTGGCTTCTATGTCATAACCGATCCGTTGGTACCGGAGAAGTTTGTTAATCTCACCATGCGGCTAAACGGTAAACCCCATATTACATTAAAACAGGTGGACGGGCAGGTTCATGTTAAGGTAGAGGTAAATGTGGAAACGGAAATAACGGCAATTCCCAGCGGTACAAACTATGAGCAAGGTGAATACAACCAGTTGCTGGAAAGCCATATCAACCAGCTTTTGCAGGCCCAGATCCTGAAAATGCTTCATAAGACGCAGGAGTGGGGCTGCGATGTGGCTGGCTTTGGGGTGCGTATGCGGCCGTTTTTTGCTACCCATCAGGAGTTTATGCAATTAGACTGGCCGCCCATGTACCGGCAGGCGGAGTTTGACATAAGTGTCAAGACCATTGTGCGGCGAACCGGCCTCATGCAGCAGACGGTGGGAAAGATAGAATGAAACGGCTATTGAAGTACAAGAGATGTTGGCTTGCGGGGTGGTAAGATGGATTACTTGTTTTTCGTGCTTAGCCTGGTTGCTGCTGTGCCGGCCTATACCTATGCTTCCTGGTTGAATAAACAGAACAATAAGGCCGGCGCCATCTGGATGTGGACAATGGTATTGCTGGGGATAGGCTTAGCGGTCTTTAGTATGCTGCGCTACTAATCTGGTTGTAGTTATGAAAATAAAAATAACACCGGCACCCTGCTGCGGAATATACTTACTATATACGGAGTAGGTAATTTTTGAATGAGCTGGAGGGATAGGATGCGTATCGGAATTGTCGGTGTAGGCCGTATGGGGCGGGCGTTAGCTTCCAGGCTTTCGCAGCAGGGAGGCTATTCCTTATGCCTGTTCGACAAAAATGCCGGCAGACGGCAGGCACTGGCAGCCAAGCTCTGTGCTGAAGCGGTGAGCAGCCTGGCGGATATGGAAGCGCTGCCGCTGGTCATATTAGCCGTACCTGATGGGGAGGTGCTGGAATGTATCAAAGTTTTTGGCCGGATGAAGCTGCCGCCGGTAGTGATTAACATAGCCACCAATATAACCCGGGAAAGTCTGCTGCAGGCAACGGAACCCAACCTGACAGCCGTCAATGTGAAATTTATCGGCCACGCGGGAGAACTGGCTTTGGGGCAGCGGCCGGTGATCATTGTCGATAAAAGCAGCGGCAGTATGGCAACGGTGATTCGGGCCGTTTTTCAAACGGTAGGCGATGTGGTGATCGGTGATTCCGACTTGGTTGGGGTAATCAACCGGATTGCAGCGGAAGAGGTACTGATTGCCGGTGTCCGGATCGAAAACCGTCTGCGGCAGGCGGTAATTTCCGATCCGGCGATGATTCGAAGCGCCATTCGTCAGGTGGCGGCCGGAACGTTAAAGGCTTTTGCCGACAAGGATTTGGGTCCTTTTGCTCAGGAAATTGTCGGTGCGGTACGGGAAAGAATCAACCGGACTTAGGAACTGCCAGGTTATATTAATCAGCCATTCCTCATACTTGTCTAATAAAAAGATCAGGCTCTGTGCCAGAAGCGCAGAGCCTGATCTTTTTTCTGATTTATGAACGGCTGGCAATGGCAACAGCCACCACCGCTCCTAAGCCGGAACCGTCCTTACTTAACTTGGTCACAATCCGGTGCGCCCTGTCCCGATATACTTCAGCCAGAACCTGATGAATGGCGTCGGCGTAGCCAGGTAATTTCTCATATAAGGAACCGTCAATGGCAATGGTATGATTGTGTTCCAAGGCAGGGTCAATCCGCTGCAGAATGCCGACAAAGCTGGCGGCAACCAAACGGGCCGAGCGGGTGGCAATCAGGGTAGCTATCGTGGCCAGCGCCTGACGGTCGCTTAAGGCGGAGTCGGTAATGCAGAGCCGCTGCTTTAGCCAAGCGGCAATAGCCGTTAAATCGCCGGAGGCGTCACCGGTCAAAACCGCGATATCGGCGCCGGAAAAACAAGCTGGCTGGGAAAGAAAGGCCGTCACTTTATCCGCACAGTGAGACAGCAATCCTTTCTTTTGTAAGTCGGTCATAATGAGCTGCAAAAGCTCACCGATATAGCGGCCGGAAACCATTTTTTCAAGCAATTGGGCGCCCGGCTTTTCGCTGGACTGGTCAAGCTGCCGGTCATAGTTGCTAAGCGGCAGTTTTTTATTGAAATTGCCCGATTCCATATTGATGACCATCGGGCCGCCGGTCAGGGGCGATTTGGGCTCTAAATAGGCCGTATTGTGGCCGGTGCCGCAAATTGAGCCGATGTCGGTGCCGGGATGGCTGTAAGCGCTGGTAAGCAGGGTGCCTACCGTATCATTTAAAATAACCTGCGGTTTGATGTTGGTTAGTCCCTTACGGTGTAATGCCGCCTGGAGCAGTTGGTTGACATCCTGGCTTTCTACGCCGGCAGTGGCGATTTCTTTGGTCCAGTGAATTAAAGATGCCGTGTTTACGCCGGTCTGCCGCATGGGAAAGGAAAAGGTATGACCGAGATGGTAGGTGACAGACGGCTCGGCAATTTGTGCAAGCTGTTCGGCTATGAAATCAAACAGTTCTTCCGCGCTGGCGCTGGCAGCAAGATAATCATAAGCGCCTGACGGATCTTTCAATGGACGGGAAAGGTGATTTTTTACCGACAAACCACCCTTACCGTCCAGTTCGGCGACCAAAGTCCGGACATTGGTCCCGCCAAAGTCTACGGCCAGGTATTGCCCGGTCTCCCGGCCGGTCGGCGCCTGTAAGAAGGATGGCAGCATTTTCAGTGTTTCATCCGTGCCGGCCATTCCGTCAATCATGGCCTGCTTGAAGCTTTTAGCAATGGCATGAATCTGTTCAAGGGAAACAGTCAAATCACGGGTTGCCTGCTGAAGCGTGGTCTCTAAGCTTTGCATTGCATCTCCTGCCTCTCTACCAGCTAGGGCTTGTTTGTACTAGCCGAAACATCCCTGACGATGCTTTTGTGCCATACTTCGTTAACGTTTTTTGAAATAGAAGCCACTCACTATTTCAGAAAATGCTGCCTCGTTTGGCGCAAAAAGCACTCGCTATGGGTCATTCCGTCCATTTACAAACAATCCCAAAATATTTACTTTTATTATAGCATAGAGCAAAGGTAAAGTGGCGGCAAACAATCAGCATTCTTCCAGCAATTTCTTTGCTTCCACATACATGGCGATGCCGGCGGCCACTTTTTTCGCTTCTTTCATGGCCAGTACCACAGTCGCCGGTTGGTGGACCACATCACCGCCGGCAAATACACCGCGCCGGGTGGTCATGCCATAGGGGCGGTCACGGGTCACCACATACCCTTTGTCGTTTACGTCAATACCGGTGGTGGTTGATACGATGCGGGCGGCCGGCCGCTGACCAACGGCTACAATGACTTTGGTCGCGGGCAGTATTTCTATATCGCCGGTACCCTGTAAGACGCCTTCCTGCGTTTGTTCCTGCCGCTCGCATTCCAGACCGGTTACCCATTCCGTGCCGTGGAAGGCGCGGGGGGCCGTCAGCCAGCGAAAAGCAACACCTTCGGTGACGGCATCTTCGTATTCCGATTTTAAAGCCGTCATTTCTTTTTCGGTTTGGCGATAGACTACGGTAACTTTGGCCGCACCCATGCGCAAAGCTGTTCGGGCGGCGTCGATGGCTACGTTCCCGGCGCCGATGACCAGCACCGTATCGCCGGGGTGGACCGGTACCTCCTGGCGGTCAAGAATGTCGGCGGCGGCCAGACGGACCATGCTGAGCAGGTAGGTGGCCGGCATGACGCCGGGCAGATCTTTTCCCGGTAAATTGAGCATCCGGGGCAGTGCCGTGCCTGTACCGATGAAAATGGCATCAAAGCCTTGCTCAAACATTTCGTCGATGGTGATGTCCTTGCCGATCAGTACATTGGTTTTGAAGGTTACGCCAAGCCGCTTGATTTTGCGGACTTCCCGCTGCACCACTTCCTTGCTCAAACGGAATTCAGGGATACCGTAAACCAATACGCCACCCAGTTCAGGCTGGGCCTCAAATACGGTTACACCAATCCCCAGCTTGGCTAAATCGCCCGCTATGGTAAGGCCGGCCGGCCCCGAGCCGATTACGGCGACCTGGCCGAACTTGCCTGTTTGGGCGGGAGGCACGCTAATATCCATTTCCGCGTCAAAGTCGGCGATAAACCGTTCCAGCTTGCCGATTTTAATGCCAGCCTGTTTTTTACTTAAAATACAGGCGCCTTCACATTGCTTTTCGTGAGCGCAAACCCGGCCGCAAACAGCCGGCAGGTTGCTGCGGCGGGCAATAATATCACTGGCTTCGCCAATATTGCCTTTGGCCAGTGCCTGAATAAACTGTGGTATTTCATTGGTAATCGGACAGCCTGTCCGGCAGAGCGGATTCTTGCAATTTAAACAGCGCTTTGCCTCGGCAATGGCTTCCCTGGTGGAAAAACCTTCGTCAATCTCGTGAAAAGACAGTTCCTGTGTGTCAAAATCGCTTTTTTTATCGATACGCATAGTTTCATCACCCTTTTACTGCCAGTACTTCATCTGCATTAAAAATGCTGCTGTTTGCGGTCTTTTTCCGCACTGCTTCGTTGTTGTCACCTTAAATCTGAGGCTCCGCCGCCTCGCGTGGAAAAAAATCCTCACCCAAATTAGCAATCGCTTTAACGCAGCTACTGGCTAAAATAGAATATGGTAAACAAGCCATATATTACATTACTATTTTATCAGCAGGGCGGTAAATGTTAAATAGGAATCATTGTTAAAAAGTAATATATCTAAAATAGTTTGTATTGCGTGAAAAGCTGTAATTTTGTTAAAAATGATATACAATGAGTCATGGATGGGAGGTACTGTCATGGAACAACTGCTTGATGTGATTGTAAATTATATTGGGGCCTGGGGCTATCCCGCGATTTTTCTGGGGATGGCGCTGGAGAGCGCCTGTTTGCCTGTGCCGAGCGAAGTTATTTTCGGCTTTGCCGGCTACCTGGTTTTCCTGGGCAGGCTGGAATTTGCACCGGCTGTGGCAGCCGGTGTGGCAGGCGGTCTGGCTGGGTCGATAGCTGCTTATGCTGTAGGTTATTATGGCGGCCGCCCGTTTGTGGAAAAGTACGGAAAGTACATTTTTTTATCAGCCGGTCATGTGGCGGCGGCGCAGCGCTGGTTTGACCGCTATGGTATGAAGGCGACTTTTTTCAGCCGCCTGCTGCCTGTCGTCAGGACCTTCATTTCGCTGCCTGCCGGCTTTGCCAGGGTCGATTTTATCCGGTTTGTGCTGTATACCGTGCTGGGATCGCTGCCCTGGACCATCCTGTTAATCTATGCCGGACTGTTGCTTGGTGAAAAATGGGCTGTTATTTATGCTGTCGGGCATCGTTTAAATCTGGGGATAGCGGCAGTGCTGGTGGTGGCGATCCTGTTATTTTACGCAAAGAAACGGAGAACCCGTTCGGACAGGGACTGATAATCCACCAGATGGACGGCTGAGGCATAGGTGCCGGCTACGAACAGCAGATAAAAGAAGCCGCAGAAGAGCAGGCGGCTGACACAGAGATGTTGGCGGCGCAGGGTGAGCCAGAGGAAAAAAATGGACAACCAGGTGACGGCGCCTGCCATAACCAGGTATTGATCGAAGCGCCAGGAAGTGAACAGCAGGCCAAGTGCGCTGGGGATGGCGGCCTGAATCATCATGGAGCCGCTGATATTGCTTAGGGCCAGCGCGATTTTTCCCTGCCGTACCCAGATAACAGCGTTGATAGTTTCCGGCAGCTCGGTGGCGACAGGACTTAAAAACAGGGCGACGATGTGCGCCGGCAGACCCAATGTCAGGCTGAATCCCTCCAGACGGTGGACAAAAGTTTGCGAACCCAGGAAAATAAGGATTAGAGCCAGACCGGTCTGCAAGAGTACCCAATAAACAGAAGGGTCTTTTTCGTGCGGGCGGAAGGTAAGGGGCGCCAAATTCTTGGCTACACTGGATTCGGCCTGCATTTCCCTGACGGCGTACCAGGCATAGGCGGCGATCAGCAGCAGGCCGCTATAGGCCTTGCCGGGAAAGGCGATAAGGCCCAGGGCAATGTTGAAAGTAAAGATGACCAGAAACCACACTTGGTTCCGCGCCAGTTTGTCACTGTCAATAGACAGGCAGGTAGCGCGGGCTTGCTGTTTTAAATAGATAAACAGACACCAGCCGACAACGGCATAGCCGACGGTGCTGAGGATCAGCGGCCCGCCCAGGGCGGCTCCCACACCGATATCCTGTACGCCGAAAGCGACCGCCATCAGTGTGACCGAGCTTTCCGGCAGCGCCGTGCCCAGCGCGGCCAGAACACTGCCCACTGCGTTTTGCGAGATATTGAACTTTTTGCCGACCCATTCAATTCCGTTGACAAATAGTTCACAGCTTATATAAATTAAACCGGCGGCAGCGAGTAAGACGGCAAAATCCCAGAGCATGTCCGATTCCTCCATCCGAGTGTAGTAATAAGCGCCTATTTTAGCTACATGACTTATCTGAAGGTCCATCTGCTACGTTGCCGTCAATCGGCGTAGGAACCGCTACGACTCATTCCTCTGCCTTGCAGATAAAAATGCATTCTGCGTCCTTTGATTAAAAGATGAACCTGTCACTATACCAGAGTTTGTTATATAGTGTATACAGGAAGCGGCTTGTTACACCTTGGAACAGACAATACCAGCAATTACCGACAGCGTGGTCTATCGTCAATTGTTACATCTGTCTATTGACTGTTATAGTGGTAACATGGTTAGATAGAAAGTAAAACGCTGGTAATCTGTACAGCCGGCTGGGAAGGGGAAGGATGTATCATGTCTGTTGTTAGCAAATTTCTGGCCGATGTAAAACAGGACTGGTCTGTTTCCGCTATTACCTCAGGTTTTATTGCAGTGCTCGTTTCTTACGCCGGGCCCTTGCTGATCGTCTTCCAGGCAGCGAGAATCGCTCATTTATCGGATGCGGAGTTGTCTTCCTGGATTTGGGCCATTTCTTTTAGCAGCGGCCTGGCGGGTATGCTGCTCAGCGCCTGGTTCCGGGCGCCGGTGATTGCTTCTTGGTCCACACCGGGGGCGGTACTTTTAGTTTCCGGTTGGGCTGGTTATTCTTTTGCCGAGTCGGTTGGCGCTTTTATTTTTTCCGCCGTGCTGGTTGTTATTTTGGGCTATTCAGGCTTGTTTTCCGCGATAATGGAGCGGATTCCCCGTGGGATTATTGCCGCTATGTTAGCCGGCATTTTACTGAAATTCGGGGTTGATGTGTTTGTGTCGCTGAAACAAATGCCGCTGGTGGCTTTACCGATGTTTGTGGTTTATTTGCTGAGCAAACGGTATTGTCCACGATACGCGGTAGCTGCCACGTTGCTAAGCGGCCTGGCCAGCGCCGGCCTGTTGCACGAATTGGCCCCCGTGGCTATTCGCATGGCGTTGGTGGAACCGGTCTATACGGCGCCGGTTTTTTCTCTGAAAGCGATAGTAGGCCTTGGCTTGCCGCTTTGCATTGTGACTATGGTGTCTCAAAATGCAACTGGTATCGGTGTGCTAAAGGTAGACGGTTACGATTTGCCGCCTAATCCGCTGATTGGTGTCACCGGCATTGCCTCATTGCTGTCCGCGCCTTTCGGGTCGCATGGCGTTAATCTGGCAGCCATTACGGCGGCTATTTGTACGGGTAAGGAAGCTCATGCCCAGCCGGAAAAACGTTATGTTGCCGGCATTGCCTGCGGTGTTTTTTATATGTTATTGAGCTTGTTCGGCGCAACAGTAGTAGCCATATTTTCAGCGTTCCCGGCCGAACTGGTTGCCGTCATTGCCGGGGTGGCTTTGTTTGGCTCTTTGGGGTCAAGTCTGTCATCGGCTATGGAGACCGAAAAAGATAAGGAGAGTGCTCTGGTAACCTTTTTAATCACTATTTCGGGTATCACTTTGCTGGGCATCGGCGCTCCCTTTTGGGGTCTGATTGGCGGGATGATCACCTATGGCATTTTGACAGGCAACATACGCTGGCTGCGGCAAAAGCTGGCACCGGTCAAATGAGTATGCTTATAAGCGTTTGATTGCAAATTATTAAAACAAGGGGACTGACGGAATATCCGTCAAGTCCCCTTGTTTTTTGCTTTGGCAGTTGGATAGTTTGTTATCAACGGTTTTCCAGCAGAATCTGCTTTAGTTCGGCCGGGTTGACTGCCTGGATATTATGGCTGGCGATAAGCAGCCCTACCATTTTTTTATCCTTGAAGATGCCGAATTTTCCGGCAGCCGGGCTCGTAAAAGGAACGGTGGCGCCGTTAGCAGGTATGGTAAAAGCAGAAAGCACTGTCCGCTTTTCCAGATTGGTGATTTCCCACAAGCCCTGAGAATTAGCGGCTTGTGACACGTCAAAAGTTATATTGGCCGGAAGACCCTGCTCTACCACCAGGACTAGCGGTTCCAATTCTACGCCAATTGCTTTTACTGCTGCCGTCTGGCCACTGGGGTTAATTTGGGCTTTATGAATCAGGCGGTCTGGAGAGACTTTGCTAAGATCGTTGCCATAGATACTGGCGACAGAACTTTGTGGGTTGATTTCCTGTCTACAGCAGGCGGGAGACATCGCAGGCAAGGCGACCTGTTGTTCTCCCGGCTGTAAGACGGCCAGGTCGTCAGTCAACTTGATCACTCCCTTTAACATACCCATCCAGCAGCTAAAGGCAATATCCGAGGTTTGAGGAGGGATTTCCAAAACGTTTTCACCGGGAATCAGCTTTTTCCGTATTTTTAAATCAGGAATCAGAATCTCATTGTTACAGGAAGTTAAGCGGTCAGCCTGAATAACAAAGCGGATGGGTATATTCTTTTGGGCAAAAAAGACATTAGGCGCATAGCCTTTATTATCTGCTTTCATGTGGATGGTCTGGACACCGTTTGTTATTTTTGCTTTTGTCAGATTTGCCGAATCAGCCGCACTGGCCTGCGATGACAGCCAGGGCCAGGTAAAACCGCCTAAGGTCAGACCACGGCCGGTCATGGCAATCCCCAGTACGATCACGCAAACTCCAGCCAGCTTCAATACTTTTTTGGTGGCGGCTGCACTGAAAAATCCGGCTAAAGCTCCAAAGGAAAGCATGAGCGGCATGGTACCCAGAGCGAAAATAAACATGGAGAGCGCACCTTGCGTTACACTGGCTGTTCCCAGGGCATATAACTGCATAGTTTGGAGTGGTCCGCAGGGCATAAGACCGTTTAGTACACCAATCAGAAACGGTGTTTTAGGTTTATAGGGAATTTGGGGCAAGGCAAAGCTTAGACGTTTGCCCAGAAAGGTAAAGCCTGTTATATGAATGCCCATAATGATCATAGCCAGTCCGGCAATGATAGAGATACCGGACATTAAGCCAATGGATAACGAGAATACCGAGCCTAAAGCACCGGCCATGCCTCCCAGTGCGCTATAACCGGTCAGGCGGCCGATATTATAAAGAAGGTTAGGAATTAAGGCGCTCCGGCGGCTACGGCTATGTGAGGTAACACACTGGCTTAGCATAATTCCGCCGCACATACCGGCACAGTGCAGGGAGGCCAGCAAGCCAGCCGTAAATAATGCCACATAGGAGGCCTGGCTTGTAAGCAGAGAAGTTAGGGCAGCGCTGTCCGTGTAGGTACTCAAGAAGACAATGACTGCAAAAATAGCGGCCATTCCTAGCATATTGTACCAGCCGGAACTTGGAGAAGAAGCCTTGACTGTATAGCCGGCTGAGACCAGCAGCTTGATTATGGCTGTTTGGTCGCAAAGAGAAGGGTCATAATCAACAGTGATGGTTCCATTGACATAGTTGGCATTTACTTTTTTTACACCCCGATTCCTGGCAAGCAGGGTCTCTACGCGTTTCTCACAGGAAATACAATGAAGTTCCGGTACTATGACGGTGCATCGTTTCAAGAAATCACCTCATATAATACATAGTAGAAATTTCTTATATAATATATATTACCCATTTATAGTGGAAAAGAATGAAATCTATGTTAGTTTTTTGTAAAACCTGGATGACGTGCTATTTGTTTCTGTCGGGACAGGCAGGAGTTTCCCGTTATAACAGAGAACCTACACAAGGTAGTATACATAAGCATCAGAGCCATCTAGGCGATATAGGATTATATGCTTTTTTAGGAAGAAATAGTAAAAAGATGGAGGATGTTCTTCATGAATATTGCCTTTTTCTTGATTCCCAAAAGTGAAGTGACATATTTGCCGATAAACAGCAGTATGCGGCAGGCTCTGGAAAAAATGGAGTACCACCGCTACACGGCTGTCCCCCTAATTGATGAATGCGGTAAATATGCCGGAACCCTTACGGAGGGTGATTTGCTCTGGAAGTTGAAAAATACGCAAAATCTGGCTTTTGCCGATACCGAAAAGGTAAAAATAAGGGATATTCCCCGGCGCATGGTCAACACACCGGTGCGGGTGGATGCGGAAATTGAGGATTTACTGTCTTTGGTGATCGTTCAGAACTTTGTACCTGTAGTCGATGACAGCGAAATCTTCATTGGCATTATCCGTCGCAGGGAAATCATTGAGTACTATGCCAATAGGACGGGAAAATAAAAGTACGTTTTTGTTAGAAAAGATAGCCTTTACGGGCAAAAGAAAAAACAGTCCGGACTGCATGCAGTCCGGACTGTTTTTCATGGAGCGGTTACCCTGGCCCAATTCTCATTGATAAGTTGGGCAATTTTCTGTTTGCCGGCAATGCCCGGATGCAATCCGTCGACCGAATAGTAGTCGGGCAGCAGTCCGTCGGGACCGGTTAAGGCCGGTGCAATATCGATATAATAATCCTGATGGCGGATGAATTCATTGACCCGGTTGAACTTGCTCTGCCAGTCCGGTGCCGTCTCGGCTTGAAAGACGCGTTGCATGGCTTCAGGCCGGAGGGGGGGCAAGGTCAGAAAAATCGGCCGGATGCCGGCCGCCTGGCATTGGCTGCGCAGCGAGATCAGATCTTTAATGACTTCAGTAGCCGGAACATTGCCGCGCAGGCTGTTGGTGCCGGCCAGAATCAGCAGGTATTTAGGCTGGTAAGGCAGCACATCACGGGAGAAGCGATCGGCGATTTGTGCCGACGTATCACCGCTTTTTCCCAGATTGACGGCAGGGAAGGACAGATAAGTCTGATAACCGTATTCCCAGTCGGCCGGGTGGTGCGAAATATCGCCGCCGCCGTGGGTGATACTGTCGCCCAGGGTAGCGGCATAGGCACCCCGGTTCGGTTCCACAGTGAATGACGCCGTGCCGGAAAATACCCCTACCGGATTCCCGGCAGCGTCTATGCCGCGTACCCGCCAATAGTAAGTGCCGGGAGTGATGCGGGGGGCCTCGTCATAGCAGTCAAAGCCGGTGACCTGCTTGCTCCAGATCCGGTAAACGGACGGCTCCGTACCGTTGGGGTTTTCTGGCGGACGACGTAAAAGCTCCACCTCATATCTGGTTGTGGCGCTGATCGGAATCCAGGCATAGACCGGATATAACGGGGCGGGGCGATTCTGCCAGTTCAGATCGGACGTAATCAGCGGCTTAAGCGGCTGACGGACGGTATTGCTTAGCACAAGCTCTTGCGCATCGGAAAAGACACCGATGGGATTTTTGTCGTAGTCCAGCGCCCGGACCCGCCAATAGACACGGTCGGACAATATGGCGGAAAGATCGGCCTGGTAGCCGGGGGCGTAAGCGGTGCGGAGTGGGGTGATTTCATAGCGGGAAGGAAGCACTCCGTTGGGGTTCTCCGGCAGACGGCTGAGCAGTTCAATTTCATAGGATACGGCACCGGGAACAGAATTCCAGGTGAGCATAGGTCTTTTACCGGCCGGGTTCTTTGCCGTATAGAAAGCGGTAGCCGAGGGCTTAAGCGGTTCGGCAGCCGCCTGGGCTGCCGGCAGTGCCGGTATATATAAGCTTTGGCTGAAAAGAAACAGTAATACAAGAAAAAAGCGCAGCATGCAATTCATCTCCTGTGATATGTAAAATGTAACGGTTGGACAGAAGGAACGCAACGGAAAAAAACCCGTCAATTCCTTTAAAAAAGTATCATAAATACGGGGATCTTGCAATACCGGTTGTGGTATGGCCCTGTTCCATGGTATAAAGAAAGCAGGCGGCATAATAGCGGTTTTTCGGCTGTCCGGAGGGAAACAAACAGCGGCAAAATTATTTTCCCGGCATTTTTGCTGTAAATGGGAAAAAACCGTCAGGATATGCCAGCCGAGTGAATAAAGCAGGTTTTTTTTAGGCAATAGTAAGACGTGGCGGCAGGAGGACGGAATATGACCTATAAGCTGGTTTGTATTGACATAGACGGAACATTGCTTAATAGTAAAAGTAAAATTACCGATACGACCAAAGCGGCGATAAAAAAGGCCCATAATCAGGGGGTGCATATCGTTGTCAGCACCGGCAGAATGTATACCGACGCCGCCTATTATTCCGACCTGGTGGGCGTAAAGTCACCGGTTATTGCTTCGAACGGCGCGTTTATCAAGGAGAAAGACAAAGGTGAGGTTATTTATCAGAGTGTGTTAGGAGAGCAACTGGCACTTGAAATTTTGGAGGTGTTTCGCTCCTATCGGATCAGTCCCTTTTTTTGTACACCCCATAAATTTTATTATGGCAGTATATTTTTTAAGCTTTTTTATTTTCTGGCCCAGCTTAGCGGGCAGAGACGCAATGTGCTTGACACGGAATATGTGTCCTCCTGGCAGCGCTGGCGCAAGGTGCTGCGGCAGGAGCGGGAGAATATTGTGAAGTGCGAGGTTATTCATCGTAATATTCATTCCCTTGGCCCGTTTAGGGAACGGCTCCAAAGGATAAACCATTTAGAAATTATCAATTCATCCAAGCATAATATTGAATTAACCGCCAAGGGCGTTTCCAAGGGGCGGGCGGTGCAAATCCTTGCCGACTTTTACCAGGTTGAACGGGAAGCGGTGCTGGCGATTGGCGACAGTGAAAATGATGTGTCGATGCTGGAATATGCCGGTATGGGCATTGCTATGGGCAATGCCGCGGCGGTGGTTAAGCAAAAGGCCGATTACGTGACTGATACTAACGACCGCGATGGCGTGGCCAAAGCTCTTTATAAGTTCGTCCTGACCGAACAGCCGGCAGACCGGCAGTATGAATTTTCCTGAAGCAGGCAGGAAGATGAAGAAAAAGGCGGTAATCTTTACAGTAAGCCGGTGAATCAGTTCGGGCCGGCAGAGAGTTGTTGGGAAGTCAATTGAGCAAAAAGGAGATTGAGTCATATGGGATTACCGACAATCGGATTTATCGGTACAGGTGTTATGGGGAAAAGCATGGCCGGCCATTTGCTGCAGGCTGGCTACTCGTTGCAGGTATATAACCGGACAAAGGCCAAGGCCCAGGAACTGCTGGACCAGGGGGCCGCTTGGGCTGCTTCGCCGGGTGACGCCGCGGCGGCGTGTGATATCGTCGTTACTATGATAGGCTATCCCAAGGATGTGGAAGAGATTTATCTGGGAGACGGCGGTTTGATCGCCCGGGCTCAAGCGGGCACGATTTTAATCGACATGACCACTTCGTCGCCGCTGCTGGCCCGCAGGCTGTATGCGGCGGGGGCGGAAAAGGGTGTCCGGGTATTGGATGCGCCTGTATCCGGTGGGGATGTCGGCGCCAGAGATGGCAAACTGTCTATTATGGTTGGCGGCGACGAGGAGGTTTTTCAAAAAGCCGCTCCGCTGTTTCAGTGCATGGGGACTAATATTGTCCTGCAGGGGCCGGCCGGAGCCGGGCAGCATACCAAAATGTGTAACCAGATTGCTATTGCTTCCAATATGATGGGGGTTTGTGAAGCCATGTCCTATGCGGTTAAGGCGGGCTTGGACCCGAACCGTGTCCTGACCAGCATCGCCACAGGAGCTGCCGCCAGCTTTTCATTGAGCAATCTGGCGCCGCGCATGCTGCGCGGTGATACGGCCCCCGGTTTTTATGTGAAGCATTTTATTAAAGATATGAAAATTGCTATTGAGGCGGCGGAAGAAATGAGCCTTATTCTTCCCGGTCTGTTGCAGGCAAAAGCCCTGTATGAGAAGCTGGCTGCCGCCGGGCATGAAAATAGCGGCACCCAGGCGCTTTATCTGCTGTATAGCGGAGAGTAATAAGCTAATTACGGAGAAGGGATGTGTAGAGTAATGGTAATTGTAATCGCAAGACTGAAGGTCCGGACAGGAAAAAAGGGTGAACTGTTTAAACTGGCGCAACATATTCTGGCCGAGACCCGCCAGGAAGAGGGCTGCATCAGCTATGAGCTGATGGATGATCCTTACAGTGAGGAAAATTGCGCGTTTGTAGAACGTTGGACTGACCGGGCCGCGCTGACCCGTCATATGCAAACCCCTCACTTTAGCGACTGGCGGCAAAAATCAGCCGACTATCTGACCGGCCCTTCGGACGTCTCTCTCTATCAGGCGGAACCAACGGGGCTATAAAAAAACAGTTGATCCACCCGCCTGGGGGGATCAACTATTGTTTAGGAGTCAAGCAATGGCTTTTACCTATATATTGGAATGTGCCGACGGCACTTTTTATACCGGCTGGACGGTTGACCTTACGGCACGGCTGGCGGCGCATAACGCAGGAACAGCCTCCAAGTATACTCGCTGCCGGCTGCCGGTCAGGCTGGCGTATTTTGAAGAATTTACCGAAAAAACGGATGCCCGAAAACGGGAAGTGGCAATCAAACGGTTGAGCCGACGGGAAAAAGAATATTTGATAGTAATAAAAAAGACAGAGTCTTGCGAAAATAAAGAATGACGGCAAGTAGGCAGGATTTAGCTCCCGGATTGAAGAAGTGAAAGATCAGATCTGACGATACCGCCAGCAAAATGAAAGCAGCGAGAATTTGATAGGGAGAGATCAACATGAGTATACTTGAGCAACTGAAACAAAAAGCCAAAGCCGATAAAAAGCGGATTCTCTTACCGGAGGCCACTGACCTGCGGGTGATTCAGGCAGCCAGCATGGCTATAAAGGAAGATATTGCCGAGGTTATATTAATCGGTTCACGGGATGAGATTTTAAAAAATGCCGGTTCTATCGATTTGTCCGGCGCTACTATCATTGATCCGCGCACTTCGGAGAAACGCCAACACTACAGCGAGGCCTTCTATGAGCTGCGTAAGTCTAAGGGCATGACGCCGGAAAAGGCGGCGGCCTTAATGGAAGATCCGGTGTATTTTGGTATGATGATGGTAAAAGAAAATGATGCCGACGGTCTGGTATCGGGGGCTATCCATTCCACCGCGGATACACTTCGTCCGGCCCTGCAGATTGTCAAGACGGCACCAGGGTCCAAGCTGGTATCCACTTTCTTTATTATGTCCATTCCTGATTGTGAGTATGGCGATAATGGAACGCTGCTTTTCGCCGACTGCGCCCTGAATGAAAGCCCCAATGCCGAGCAGCTTTCGGAAATTGCCATTGCCACAGCGACCAGCATGAAGCAAATGCTGGGCATTACGCCGTCGGTAGCCATGCTGTCCTACTCAACGATGGGCAGCGCTCATAGTGAACATACCGAGAAGGTCGTTCAGGCCACTGCCTTAGCCAAACAAAAAGCGCCGGATATATTGATCGACGGCGAAATGCAGCTCGATGCCGCCCTGGTACAGCGGGTGGCCAGCCTGAAAGCGCCGCAAAGCAAGGTGGCCGGTGCAGCCAATGTGTTGATCTTCCCGGACTTGAATGCCGGCAACATTGGCTATAAACTGGTTGAACGGCTGGCGAAAGGTGAGGCTTACGGACCGGTTACCCAGGGCCTGGCAAGGCCGATCAATGATTTATCCAGGGGCTGCAAAGCTGAAGATATCGTAGCTGTCGTTGCCATTACCGCCGTGCAGGCACAAGCATAAGAATTATCAGGAAAACAAGACTGTTGTGCTAAGAAAAGCGTAGCAGTCTTGTTTTTGTTTCTTGTTCGGCCTTTTCCGGAACGTAGGATGAAAAATTGCCGGCTTACGTTAATAAATCCGCGCTGTGCCCTTTGGGTATTTGTTTGAGCGAAGCGAGTTTACGGATTTTAGTAAGCCGGCAATTTTTTACATGATCAGAAAACATAGACTTTCTGATCATAAGTAAGAACGACTAAAGCTTCTGTCTTCGTCCTTAGGGACTCGACACAAGCCAAGTCTTTTCTTAAGTTTTTTGGAGGACAGGCCTGGACTTTTGGGTCCCTTTGTGGCAATGACAAAGGGACGACAGACTATTTCTCCACACATACGGGCTGCCGCAAAATGACTTTGTTCATTTTATGGCAGCCTCGTTTTCTGGTATTAGGGCAAGCGCATGGGCATATCGGTTACCCAGCCGTTCAGAAAAGTACCGTCCTGATTGAAAACATATTTATAAGTATGTTCCTGTAATTGCACCATGAACACGGTAGTCTCATCGTAATGGTACCAGCAGCCTTGCTGTTGATAATAAAAAGGCACCGGATCATCGGTAGGAATCCAGCCCCAACTGCCATAGGCTGCTATAGGCAGCGACAGATAAAGCAGTATGAAGAGCATTTGTACCAGTTTTTTCATCTTCATCCCTCCGCTTTGTATAGTATTCCCATTTTATGGAGGATTAAGCCGCTGTTGCCGGGTACGCAAAGGAGAGACCGCAAGGCTGGCAGAATAAAAAAATCAAAACAAGGGGAAAACTGGTCGTATATAATTAGACGAAAACTGGCAGTTGACGACAAGCCAGATAAAGAGTATCGTTACAGCATAGGGATTTGCCTGCGTAAGCAGGCGGGAGGTTACATATGCTTTTGCTGAATTTGGATGAGTCCGGCCGGACACCGCCATACCAGCAAATTTTTCTTCAAATGAAGGACAAAATTGAGCTGCAGGTGTTACGACCGGGAGACAAGCTGCCTTCCACCCGTAAGCTGGCCGAACAGTTGGGCGTTCACCGGTCTACTGTTGCCAGCGCTTACCAGGAATTATGGGCTCAGGGTTATATTGAGCAGCGTCATGGTTGCCGGCCGGTTGTCCGGGAGCGCATGCAGATGGCAACGGCCAAAGACCGGGAGCAGGAAGGCTGGGTACGCTGGCAGGCTGTTACTTCGGCTGCCAGTGTCAGTCTATGGAAACAGTGCCGGGAAATGAAACCTGCCGTCGCTGGTGAAACCGGCGGCGAAGTGATTGATTTTAGCAGTCTTGATATGGATGGGCGGTTATTTCCGGTAGACCATTTCCGCGTTTGCCTGGACCAGGCATTAAAGACGGAAGGGACAGCTCTCTTAGGTTATGGCGACCGGGCCGGCTATATGCCGCTGCGAGAGTATATTGCCGGACATCTGCGCAGCCATGGCATTACAATTACGGCGGAAGAAATATTGATTACCAACGGGCTGCAACAGGGCATTGATTTGGTTTTCCGTATGCTTGCCGCGCCGGGGCAGGCTGTGGCGATTGAATCTCCCACATACAATAAAATTATACCGTTGCTGCGCTTTTGCGGACTGAAACCGCTGGAAGTCCCTGTTCGGCACGATGGCATGGATTTGACGATGCTGGAAGAGGTCTTGCGCAGGGATAAACCTGTTCTGGTATACACTATGCCCAACTCGCAAAACCCTACAGGGATCAGTACCAGCCAGACTCATCGCGAGCAATTGCTGTCATTATGCGAAACCTACCGGGTGCCTATTCTGGAGGACGGCTTTGAAGAAGAAATGAAGTATTTTGGTAAAGCAGCACTACCCATTAAGTCAATGGATAAACACCATTTGGTGATTTATGCCGGGACTTTTTCCAAAGTACTTTTTCCGGGTGTCCGGATAGGCTGGATCGCGGCGGAAAGAGAATGTATCGACCGGCTGTTGTCCATCCGTTATTTCAGTGACACGTCGTCCAGCATGATTTTGCAGGCCGGTATATATAAGTTTTGCCAAAGTGGTCATTATGCCCGGCATATCAATAAAATGCGCCGGGTATTCCGCAGCAGGATGCAAACGGCAATAAAAGCCTTTGACGAATACATAGCATCCGATTGGGCCGAGTGGATACAGCCCAGCGGTGGCTATTTGATTTGGATGAAGCTCAAATCGCCTGCTCCTGTCAGACGGGACGAGTGGGAAAGCCTAATGCTGAGGAAGGGCGTCTGTGCTGCCTGGGGAACGCTGTTTTTTGCCGGAGAAACAGGAGAAAGCTATATTCGCCTGTCCATTTCCAAACTGAATGAACAAGAAATTGAAACCGGAATTTGCCGCTTGGGAGATGTGTTGCGGGAAGTCTGGAATAATAAGACTTGATTCGATAAAGATAAAATTAGGGGAGGAATTTACTATGCAACAAGGTACATTTCGGGTAAAAGCCGGTCTGGCGGAAATGCTCAAGGGCGGCGTCATTATGGATGTTACGACACCGGAACAGGCAAAGATTGCGGAGGAGGCCGGCGCTTGCGCGGTTATGGCGCTGGAACGGGTCCCGGCTGATATCCGGGCTGCCGGTGGCGTGGCCCGGATGGCTGATCCTACGATTGTGCAGCGCATTATGGATGTGGTTACCATCCCGGTGATGGCGAAGGCCCGGATTGGTCATTTTGTGGAGGCTCAAATCCTGGAAAGTCTTGGCGTGGACTATATTGATGAGAGTGAAGTGCTGACTCCGGCAGATGATAAATACCATATTAATAAACACAATTTCAAAGTGCCCTTTGTTTGTGGCGCAAAAAATCTGGGCGAAGCGCTGCGGCGGATTGCCGAAGGTGCGGCTATGATCAGGACCAAAGGAGAACCGGGGACCGGCAATGTGGTGGAAGCGGTCAGGCATATTCGCGTGGTGATGAGTGAAATCCGTCAATTGCAGAATTTGCCTGCCGAGGAAGTTGCGTCCTTTGCTAAAAATATAGCGGCTCCTTATGAACTGGTTTTGGAAGTAAAAAAACTAGGCCGTCTGCCGGTAGTCAATTTTGCGGCCGGCGGGATCGCAACTCCTGCCGACGCGGCTCTGATGATGCAACTCGGCTGTGACGGCATCTTTGTCGGTTCAGGCATTTTTAAATCGGGAGATCCGGAACAACGGGCTAAAGCTATCGTGGCAGCGACCACCTACTACAATGATCCAAAAATCCTGGCGGAAGTATCTCAGGATCTGGGAGAACCTATGGTAGGAATTGAAATTGACACTTTGCCGCCCCATGAGCGCATGCAGGAACGCGGCTGGTAGAACAGGGAAGAAGGGTAAACGATGAAAATCGGTGTATTAGCTTTGCAAGGGGCATTCCGTGAGCACCTGACTGTTTTGGAACGATGCGGTGCAGAAGCGGTGGAGGTCAGACAGCCCGGAGAGCTGGAAGGCATCGGCGGACTAATTTTGCCGGGTGGTGAAAGTACGACGATTGGCAAGCTGATGGTTGAGTGGGACCTCATGGAAACTATCCGGCAGCGGACGAAAGAAGGTATGGCTGTTTATGGAACCTGTGCCGGCATGATTCTATTGGCAAAGTCGATTGTTGACAGTGATCAGCCGCGCTTGGGTCTTATGGATACCACCGTACGGCGCAATGCCTTCGGACGGCAGGTGGAAAGTTTTGAGGAGGACCTGACCGTGCCGGAATTGGCCGGCGGACCTGTACGGGCCGTATTTATCCGGGCGCCGCTAATTGAAGAAGTGGGGGCAAATGTTGCGGTGATGGCCCAAGTAAACGGTAAGGCCGTCATTGCCCGCCAGGACAATATGCTGGTTACTTCTTTTCATCCGGAGCTAACCGGCGATGACCGGATTCACCGCTATTTTCTCAGCATGATAAAGCAGGAATAACGGAAAAATCACTCGCTGCTCCAGCATGTCCATGATTGAATACAGGTTTTAAAACAGGCAGGATATCTTTTGTAGATATCCTGCCTGTTTGTTTAACGGCAATTATCCAGGGAGATGTGGTTTGGCAGAGAGCCGGGATATATCACCTAACCGGAAAACTATAGCAAATCCCTTTAGCAGGATATTGCACAAACTATATAACACATGATAGCTGGGCGAAAGAGTAAAAATATGCAATAGTTTGTGGTATGCTTTGTGGTGAAGGGTGACTGAAAATTTTTACTATTTAAAAGAATTGCAGGACATTTACTGATGTTGGAGCATGAACTTTAAAGTTTGTAAAAAAATCAAACGACTTTGGCACAACATTTGCAATATATACTGAATGGAGGGGTTAGCTTGCTGAAAAAATTGCTCTCGTTAATTGAAACGGAAGATAAGAAAAATCCCATGACCGATGAGGAGTTGGCGAAACGTTTGGGCGTGGGGCGGGAAAAGGTTAATGAGCTGAGGCAAGCCGTTGATATTCCAAGTTATCTTATTCGGCGGGAGACCGTACTGATTGAAGCATTAACCGCCATATTGGAGAAAGAGCCGGGCATTTCTCAGCGCAAAGTAGTTCTGGAGCTAAATAAAAGCGGGTTTCAGATTTCAGCCTTTGGCCTGAATCGTTACAAGCAGCAAATTGGTGAGCTTAGAAACCGTTTGCTACACAAAACCCGACCGGCTGCGCAGCGTGCCGCACGTTCTGTGCCGGCTGCTATCGAACAAGATTTCTTTTCCGGGATTGTTGGCTATAACGGCAGCTTGAGTCAGGTTATTAAGCTGGCAAAGGCCGCTGTGCTGTATCCGCACTATGGGCTGCACACCCTGATTTCCGGCAGTACTGGTGTGGGAAAAAGTCAGCTTGTGGAAGAAATTCATCGCTTCGCTCAGGCGGTACGCAAAACGACGATTCCGCTGGTGGTGTTTAACTGTGCGGATTATGGTGACAATCCGCAGCTATTGGTGGCACAGCTTTTTGGCTATAGTAAAGGCAGTTTTACCGGGGCAGATACGGATCGGGTCGGGCTTGTGGAAAAGGCCAACAAGGGCATTCTTTTTTTAGACGAGATCCATCGCTTGCCGCCGAAAGGGCAGGAAATTCTCTTTCGCATTATGGATAAAGGGCAGTTTTCACGTTTAGGTGAGACAGAGCAAATCCGTAAAGTTAACCTCATGATTATTGGCGCTACAACAGAGAATATTGAGTCCAGCCTGTTAAATACCTTTCGCCGCCGCATTCCGGTAGCCATACAAATTCCTCCCCTGGAAGGCAGGCCAAACTCCGAACGGTATAAGCTGATCAAACTGTTTTTCTCCGGTGAGGCTTCCCGTGTCAATAAGCGGATTCAGGTTCCGAAAGAAATCATGAAACTGCTGGTATTGTACAAATGTGCCGGTAATGTAGGACAGTTAAAATCGGATATTCAGGTTATTTGTGCCAAGGCTTTTTTGCATGTTATGTCCGGCACCGAAGAGGTCATGAAAATCAGCATGAACGATTTGCCGGGACATATAACAAATCAACTTATGAATGTGGTGGAACAGAAAGCAGACCTTGATGTTTTTATTGATGAGGAGGTTGAAATGACTCCTCATGCCGAACCGCTTCAAGTTTCGCCTTTGCAGGAAGAAATTTCGGAATATAACATTTATCAGTTTATGGAAAAAAGAATGCAGGAATTATTGGAAGAGCATTCCTCTTCTGAAGCTAAAGCGGTCTTGGCTGCGGAACTTGAAAGTAAAATTAAAGCTACTTCTTTAAATATCGAGCATAAATATGCTGGTATTTCCAAGGCTATTTTGCGCGATCTGGTTGGGGAAGATCTGATGGGGGCCTTAGCCGATTTAGAGCAAATATTGGCAACTGAGCTCGGCACCCAGGATGTTTCTATTTTTAAAATATTATGCCTGCATTTAAGTGCAGCCGTAGAACGGCTGCGGGCAGGAAAACCGATTATCAATCCCCAGTGTGAGCATATAAAAAGCAGCTACCGTAAAGAATTTCGAATTGCCCTGAAAATTACCAGAATGCTCAGTATGAAATTAGACTTGCCTTTTCCAGAAGATGAAGCTGGCTTTATTGCCTTATATCTCAATCACTTTTTCACTAAACAGCAAAGAAATCAACCATCTGATTACAATGTGGGCTTGCTTATCGTGACCCATGGGGAAGTTGCCAAGGCGCTGCTTGATATTGCGCAGGTGATTGTCGGCATCCGCCATGGAATCGCTATCTCCATGGGGATTGAGGAAACTGTGGAAAGCGTGTACGAACGGGTAAAACAAGCGGTAAGAGTGGTTAATCGAGGCAGCGGGGTATTGTTTTTGGTGGACATGGGTTCATTAATCAACTTAGGTGAATTAATCACTGAAGAACTTGGTATTCCTACCCGGGTTATTGCCCGTGTAGACACACTGCTGGCCATGGAAGCGATCCGCAAATCTGTGGCACCGGCAGCAACATTATATACCGTATACGATTCGTTAATTGAGCTGGGTGATATGTTTCCGCGCGTACCGACAAAAATGAGTAGTGACGGGAAACGCAAGTTGAAAAAAACGATCATTACGACCTGCTTTACCGGCCGCGGCACAGCTTTAAAGATAAAGCGGGTCATTGAGGATAAGTTGCGGCTGCTCAAGCGTGATATCGAAGTCATTCCCCTGGGTCTGGTTAAAAGCGAGACAGACATTTCCAAAGAAATTCTGTATCTGCAGCAAGCCAACCGGGAGATCGTTCTGATTACGGGTATGGTAAATCCCCATTGCCAGGACATCCCGTTTCTGCCGTTCGAGGAAGTTTTGAACAGCGAAAAGTTTGACACCTTCATTGCTAATATAAAATTGCAAGATGAGCTGTTGCATGACAGGAACCTGCCTGACAGCTCGCCTGTGACACTGGAAGAATTGTTTGATGAGCAGTTGGTCCGCGTGTTTTATTCGCCAACGGCCAAGGATGAGCTTATTAAAATCATGGCAGACGTCATGTGCCGGGAGAAATATGTAAATGAAAATTTTTATGGCGATATTATGGAAAGGGAAAGCTGGGCTACTTCTTATATAGGCGATCATATGGCAATCCCCCATACGGCTACCATGGTCAATATCATAAAACCGGGGATTGCGATTGCGGTTTTGAAAAATCCTTCGCCCTGGGAAGAGGAGGAAATTCATATTGCCTTTGTTCTTGCCTTAAAAACAGAGCATAAAGATTTATTTCTTAAGTTTTTCACTTTAATCAAAGAAACGGATCTGATTGATCGGGTACGAAAACTAACAGATCCTAATTCCATTATTGCGGAGGTCGTACATTATGTCAGAAATTCAGAAAGCTGTAGCTGCCATTGATCCGTCTTTGGTAAGAATTGGCGTGGCGGCAGCAAGTTGCGAAGAACTGGTTGCCGCTATGGGGACAGTGCTGCTGGAGAAAGGGTTTGTTAAACCGTCGTATGTACAAGCGCTGCTAGAGCGGGAACGGGAATTTCCTACCGGCATAGCTGCCGCCGGTGTTGGTGTGGCCATCCCGCATTCGGATGCCAGTCATGTCTTGCAAACAACCACGGCCGTTTGGGTACTTAAGGAGCCTGTCCCGTTTCATGTGATGGGCGGAGCCGAAGAGGATATTATCAGTGTAGGCATTGTTTTCATGCTGGCCATTAATAATCCACAGGATCATCTGGCTTTTTTACAACGCCTGCTGGGGCTTTTTGCCAACGAAGCTATCATGAGTGGAATTCGAAGAGCCGGTGATCCGGTCATCGTGGCAGAGATTATTAATCAGGCCATATAGCGATAGACAGCAATAAAGCTGGGTTTTTATAAAAAGCTAGTCTGAGCTCAATGCTTCTATCTTATATAGCTGGAGCTAATCGTGCTGAAAGGAGGTGAATGATATGAAGAAGCGGGTTATTGTGGCTTGTGGCGGTGCGGTGGCAACGTCTACTGTTGCAGCCAATCGCATTGTCGAGTTATGCAAAAAAGAAGGTGTTGATATTGAAATTGTACAGTGCCGTGTATCAGAAATCAGTGCTAACTGCCAAAATCAAAAGGTGGATTTAATTGTTACCACATCGCGGGTTACGAAGGATTATGGAATCCCTTTGGAAAGTGGCATGCCCTTTGTATCCGGTGTGGGCGCAAAGGAAGCCGGCGAAAAAATTCTGGCCCATCTGCGAAAATAAAAAAGGCTCCTGGTTAACTGAAGCGGCTAGGCTGACAGTATAACTACCAGGAGTAAAACTACCTACTATAAAAATACCGTAAATGGACGAATAAGTCCAGCTTATATCGTACTTTTCTTATGATGTGGGCAGAAAAAATTACAAAATTACGCATAAAATGATTCAATACATTGAGGAGGCATGTAAGGATGGAGTTCATTCAATATATTTTAAAATTGGGTCCTTCGGTTATGTTGCCGATCGTCATCTTTATCTTTGCGCTATTGTTGGGACAGAAGCCGGGGCGCGCTTTCCGGTCCGGGGTTATGATTGGTATCGGCTTTATCGGAATTGGTCTTGTTATTAGTTTAATGTTGAATAATTTAGGACCGGCAGCGAAACTAATGGCAGAACGTTTTGGTGTCAGTCTGACAGTGGTTGATGTCGGCTGGCCGGGCTCTTCGCCGATGACCTGGGCCTCTCAGATAGGTGGGTTATCTATTCCTGTTGCTGTAGCCGTCAATGTGGTCATGCTGGTATTGGGGCTGACCAGAGTGGTGAATGTGGATATTTGGAATATCTGGCATATGGCGTTCACTGGCGCGCTGCTGCATATTGCTACCGGTAATTTAATGATCGGTCTGGCCGGTGTGGCCATTCATGCAGCGATTGTATTCAAGTTAGGCGACTGGTTTGCACCGGTTGTAGAAAAGTATTATGACTTAAAAGGAGTGGCTATACCGCACGGTACTTCCGCTTATTGCGGGCCGATAGCCGTTCCGATTGAATGGCTGCTCAATCGCATTCCCGGCATTAGAGATATTAATTTCAATTCGGAAAAAATTGAAGAAAAATTTGGTGTAATCGGTGAGCCGATGATCATCGGTTTGATTTTAGGCTGCATTATTGGCGCTATGGCCGGTTACGGCGCTGACCTGGTTATGCAGTTAGGCATGCAGATGGCGGCTGTTATGGTGTTGATGCCGAAAGTGGTTAAATGCATTATGGAAGGCTTGCTGCCTGTAGCCGATTCGGCAAGAGAACTGCTGGAAAAGAAGTTCTCCGGCAAAAAGTTTTATATCGGTTTGGACCCGGCTCTGCTGTTAGGGGACTCGCAAGTAGTTGCGGCCAGTCTGCTGTTTGTGCCGTTAACCTTAATTATTGCGGCTATTGTGCCTGGCAATAAGGTCTTGCCGTTTGGTGATCTGGCGACAATCGGGTTTTTTGTTGCCATGGCGGTGGGAATCCATGGCGGTAATTTGTTTAGAACGCTGATTTCCGGTTTTGTGATTATGGCTGGGACGCTCTGGATTTCTACTCAGACCATTGGACTTCATACGATATTGGCGCAACAAGCGGGGACTAAACTGGCAGCCGGCGTAACACAGGTCGCCTCTATGGATCAGGGCGGCAGTCCGATAACCTATATTTTGCTCCAGTTATTCAACCCCGATAATGTAGCAGGCTTGGTAGTAATAGGTGTCATCTATATTGCATCTGTCCTGCTGACTATAAAATATTCCCAAGGGATCAGCAAAGAATTGAAGCAGGCTGAGGAACAGTCATCTTCTTATAAAGCATAGCGGTTGGTGGAGAAAGGGGCTGGAGAGCAAGCTCTGGCCCTTATTTCTTGTCAGCCGACCTGGATCACCTTAGCAGAGTGCTAAGAATTTTCGGTCAACCGGAGAGGAGAGGGGACTATTATGCAAACGGAACATCCGTTGCAAAATTTAATAAAAGAACGGAAAAAAAGTGTCTGGCAAGGAATTTATTCGATATGCAGCGCCAACGAATACGTCATTGAAGCCGCTTTAGAACGGGGACTGGTGGATGATCAATTCATATTGATTGAAGCGACGGCCAACCAGGTAAATCAATTTGGCGGTTATACCGGTATGCAACCGGCCGATTTTCGTGATTTTGTCTATCGGATTGCGCAAAAGGTTGAGTTTCCACTGGAAAAGCTGATTTTAGGCGGCGATCATTTGGGACCGCTGACCTGGAAGAATGAACCGGCCGCTACAGCTATGGAAAAGTCCCGCGAATTAATCAAACAGTATGTAGCAGCCGATTTTACTAAAATTCACCTGGATACCAGTATGCATTTGGGTGACGACGACAGGGAAAATCCCCTGGATACGGCGGTGATTGCGGAGCGTGGTGCCGTTTTATGCCGGGAAGCGGAAGCAGCTTATGCCCTGCTTAAAGAAGGCAATCCCGACAGTCTTCACCCGGTCTATGTGATTGGGAGCGAAGTGCCGATCCCCGGTGGAAGTCAGGAAGAAGAGGAAGGTATTCAGGTCACAAAAGCAGAGGATTTCAAAAATACGCTGGCAACCTTCCGCCAGGCTTTTGCAGCACATAACCTGCTGCCTGCCTGGGAGTATGTCATTGCCGTTGTGGTACAGCCGGGAGTGGAGTTTGGCGATGAGAGTATTCATAGCTATGATCGTACGGCTGCCGGTGAACTGACTGGGGCGCTAAAGCAGTATCCGGACGTGGTGTTTGAAGGTCATTCTACCGATTATCAAACACCGCAGGCCCTAAAAGAAATGGTTGAGGATGGGATTGCCATTTTAAAAGTAGGGCCGGCCTTGACTTTTGCCATGAGAGAAGGCTTGTTTGCTTTGGCCCGCATTGAAAAAGAACTGTTTCAATTTCATCCGGAAGTGGAACAGTCAAATTTCATGGATGTGTTAGACTGGTATATGGGGAGTAATCCTGTGTACTGGAAATCGCACTACCATGGTCCTTCGGACAAAGTACGCTATGCGAGAAAGTTTAGCTTTTCTGACCGCTGCCGTTATTATCTGCCGCTGCCCGAGGTTAAATTAGCATTGGACAAATTGATTCATAATCTTCAGTCGGTCACGATTCCGCTTACGGTAATCAGTCAGTACCTGCCTGTGCAATACCATAAGATTAGGACGGGAAACTTGAAAAATGAGCCGGAAAGGCTGTTGAAGGACCGGATTATCAATTGTATTGACGACTATGTATACGCAATTAAACAATGACCAAAAGCCATGGGGAGGCAGGGATATGGATAAGATGAGAGCATTGGTCGCTTACGGTCCGAATGACCTGCGACTGGAAAAAATAGATATTCCCGGATTTCAGGCAGATGAGGTACTGATTCAGGTTAAGGCGTGTGGCATTTGCGGCTCCGATATGCCGCGGGCTCTGCAGGGGGCAGTGCACAGCTATCCGATTGTTTTTGGGCATGAATTCTCCGGTTGTGTGGCTGCCGTAGGAAGTCAGGTGACACAGGTTAAGGCAGGAGACAGGGTAACGGCGGCTCCCCTTTTGCCTTGCGGAACTTGCCGGTATTGCCGGATGGGACGACCGGCCATGTGCGAAACCTATGATTTTATTGGGTCACGCCGGCAGGGAGCCTTTGCCGAATATATCGCAGTGAAGGCCGCAAATGTTATTTCGCTGGCACCGGATACCGACTATTTAGCCGGTGCTATGATTGAGCCTATTTCGGTAGCTCTCCATGGTATTGGCAGAGTCCGTATGCAGGCAGGAGCTACAGTGGCCGTATTTGGTGCCGGTACTATTGGCTTGCTGACATTGCAATGCTTAAAGGCCATAGGTGCCGGCAAGGTATATGTCGTGGATGTAGTGGAGGCTAAACTTGACATAGCAAAACAATTAGGGGCTGATGTGATTATTAATGCCATGGTTTGTGATCCGGTACAATTTATGCAGGAACACGGACAACCTTCCGCGGTATTTGAAACAGCCGGCACGCCGATTACCCAGAGGCAAAGCATAGAAGCAGTAGAAAAGCTGGGGAAGGTTTCTTTTATCGGCACAGCTACCAGAGACTTTCTGTTGCCGCCCCATAGCTTTGAAAAAATTTTGCGCGGTGAACTGGAAGTAACCGGCTCCTGGATGTCCTATAGCGCACCATATCCGGGGTATGAATGGCCTGCCGTCGCTTTGCTGCTGGAACAGGGGAAAATAAAGACCGAACCGTTGATTACACATAAGTTTAAGCTGGAAGACGGGCTTGCCGCTTTTACCACAATGGCAGATAAAACAAGTAATGCCATAAAAGTTATGTTTGTTATGCAATAACCAGACAAATTGCTATAGCCTGTAAGGATGAGGCCGCCGTCCGGTGCTGTACCGGATTGGCGGCCTTCAGGCTTTACCGGAAGGCGGTAACTATTTCAATTATCGGCTAATGGCAGGTTTTCTGTGAAGATCAGTAAAAAATAGGATAAAGCAATGCCTACCGGTTGTCTTTTGTATGTGTACATATGGTCTGAACTTATTGCGCTGAATTGACAATTATCCCTTATTTCCCGGAAAACAGATTGACAGTAGGCCAAAAAGCTTGTTACTATAAACAGGTAGAATAGTAGAATGGTTAGTAAACCAACAAGCTGGGGCGACATAAAAGGCACAGGCACTCCGACTTTGGAGTGCTTTTTTTACTTAGCCCAAAAGTAGAAAGGTAGGATGGAGAAATTGAATATTCAACTGGTTATTATTATTGCGTACATTTTTGTGCTGTTCGGGATCAGTATGTATGTAAAACGGCGTACTGAGAGCAGCTCGGGTTTTTTATTTGCCGGCCGTAAGCTGACCACGCCGCTGGTAGCGGCCAATATTGCCGGCACGGCCATTGGCGCTGCGTCGACCATCGGTGTTTCGGAAAATGCCTTTCAGTTCGGCATTGCCGCCGGCTGGTACAATGTGGCCTGGGCGGCTGGCGCGGTGAGCATGGCTCTGGTGGCGGCGAAAAAATACCGTGAGCTAAATTGCACCACTATTCCGGAACTGTTTGAACGTTATTACGATAAAAAGGGGCAGATGGTTGCGGTTATTGGCATGATCACTATTCAACTGGTCATTACTTCGCTCCAGTATATTGCCGGTGGGGCTATTCTTTCCTCACTTTTACCGGATATTTTTTCTTTACAGACTGGCATGATCACCAGCGCAATCGTGTTTATCGGCACTACTGTTTTAGGCGGTTTATGGTCCTCCGGATTATCGAACATATTAAGCGTATCACTCATCTATGTGGGCATTCTGGTTAGTACACTGACTATTGTTGCCAAGCAGGGAGGCCTGACGGCCATAGCGGCAGCATTGCCGCCCGATGTTGACTGGTTCGGCCCGCTGGGCGGTTTCGGACTGGTGACGGTAGCCGGTTGGTTTGCCGTAATGATGACCCAGACAATTACGGCCCAGGGACCGGTACAGGTAGCCTGTGCGGCAACCAGCGGTCAAGTTGCAAAAAAGGGTTTTCTGTGGGGAGCGCTGCTCATGCTGCCGACAGGTTTTTTGTGCGCCATTATGGGAGTTGTCGCTCGGGCGGCGCATCCGGCCATGAAGGCAACACTGGCTATGCCTTATATGATTATGGGTCTTGACCCGATTATTTCCGGATTGACACTGGCTGCACTCTGGGCTGCTGATGTGGCGACTGCCTGCCACATATTGCTGGCGGCAGGAACGTTATTTACCCAGGATATCTACAAGCGGTTTATTCAGCCGGACATCAACGATAAGAAGTATACCCTGGTAAACCGGTACGCTATACTGGTTTTGGGCTTGCTAACCTTATGGCTGGCCTTTAATGCCGTAGGCATTGTCAAAACCATGATGATTGGTTTAAGCCTGACTACAGCTTTTACACTGGTGTTTTTGTTTACCATGTTTGCACCGCAGTTTTGCCGGAAAAATTCAGCCTTTTATACAACGGTGGCAGGGATACTGGCTTTGGTTGCCTATCAATTTGTTCCGGCGGTTAAAGCGCTGGGACAGCCCATTTATATAGAGTGGGTCGTGTGCCTGGTTGCTTTCTTTGGAACCTATCTGTTCGATAAAGAACCGATTGCCAATACAATATCAATAAAACAGGAGGCTGTATAACGTGGAAGTCAGCAGTGTAGATGTGGGCAAGGCGGCACTGGCCATGGCGATCAGCGAGGATAGGCGGGCCGAGCAGGCTTGCCAGGAGCAGTTTGGCGGCAAAGGGATATTGACGGTGGCCGTTGATTTTGGCGGCGAATATTTGTCGTCGGTTAAAAAGATTATTGAACGGGCGGTTGTCGCAGCGCAGCGACAGGGATTGGTGAAAAATGACCATGTCGGCGAAGGGGCGGTGGCCGGTGCGGCTCACGCGGCGCTGGAACAGATCACGCCTAAGGCAGCGGGGCTGAATGTAGGCGGTAAAATCGGGATTGCCCGCAGCGGTGAACATCTGTGTGTAGCCATTTATTTTGGCGTCGGTGTGCTGAATCTGAACGAAGTGGCCGTGGGCTTGGCGCATAGGTCGCTGGGACAATGAGTGACACAGGCAATAGGCTGGAACTGGAAGGGGTTAGCGATAAGATGCAGGAAATAGAACTGGCTTTTGGTGAACAGAGCCTTCGTTTGGTATTACCGGACGTACAGTGTGTGGATGTGGTGGAAGGAAGTCTGACGCCCGGTGTAGGTAATATTGTAGAGGCGGCCCGCCAGGCTTTAGCCGAGCCGGTTGGCGAGCCGCCTTTGCGCCACAAGGTAAAGGCAACGGACAAGGTGGTTATTATTGTCTCAGATATTACCCGGCGTTGGGTGCGGCACGATTTGTTCCTGCCGGTGCTGCTGGACGAATTGAACGCTGCCGGTATTGCCGACAAGCAGATTACGGTACTGGTCGCCCTGGGGGCGCACCGGCCCCACAGTCAGGAGGAAAACCTGCTGGCTTACGGGCAGGCGGTGGTTGAACGGGTGACCATTGCGCAAAGCTATGCACCGGAAACCGATCAGTTTGTCCGGTTGGGCACGACCAGCCGCGGTGTGCCCGTAACCGTCAACCGGCGGGTGGTGGAGGCCGACCGGGTAATTCTGACCGGCGGCATCTGTTATCACCCGATGGCCGGCTTTGGGGGCGGACGTAAAGCCATTCTGCCAGGCGTGTCCGGTTATGACAGTATTCAGGGAAACCACCGGTTTTGTCTAAGCAAGGTCGAGGGAGACGGTGTCAATCCCCACAGCGCTTCCGGCCGTCTGAACGATAATGAAATGCACCTGGATATGATGGAAATGGCGGAAATGGTTAAACCTGACTTTTTATTCAATGTGGTGCTTAATCCGGAAGGGGAGATTGCTGCTTTCTTCGCCGGCCACTGGCTGAAAGCCTGGCAGGCGGGCTGCAAGAAGGTTGAGGAAATCTACGGCGTGCCGGTGGAGCAGGCGGCCGACCTGGTGATTGTGTCTGCCGGCGGGGCGCCGAAGGATATGAATTTTTATCAGGCCTGTAAAGCCATTCAAAATGCCGCCGGTGCCGTCAAACCCGGTGGCCTGATGATCGCCGTGATGGAATGCCGTGATATTGAGGATCCCCCCGACTTTAGCCAGTGGTTTCACTATCCATCGCTGCTGGAGGCGGAACAGGCGTTACGGGTAGCGTTTACCGTACCCGGTTTTATTGCGCTGAAAACAGGCTATATTGCCCGCGAGCTTCCCATTATTGTGGTCACGCTGGCTGAGAATGCAGCGTTTTTTGCCAGAACGGGTATCCAGGCCGTTACCGGTCTGGAGGAAGCGCTGCAATTGGCGGCTAAACGGCTTGACCTGCCGAACAGCCGGATCATAGTCTTGCCCCATGGCGGCAGCACTTTGCCGCTAATTGGCGCATAGAAGGAAGCAATTTGGCAGGAAAAATTAGAAAGCCCCTGCTTTACGAGTAGTATGGACCGCCCCAGGAAGGGTAGACACAAAAGAGAAAAGCCAGTCGTAGAATATCTTTGTGTTAAGCCGACTGACGCCGTTTTTCGGCTGGCGTCAGTCGGTATTTGATTTGGAAACGCTCGAAATTGTAAAAATGGATGTAGTCGTCAATCAGTTCCTGAGCCTGTGTTAAGGTTTGGATCTTCTGGCGGTGAATGCACTCTGCTTTGAGAATAGAAAAGAAGTTTTCAGCCATAGCATTATCGTAAGGATTTCCTCGTCTTGACATGGAGGGCATAATGCCATATTCTTTAGTCAGGTTGAAATATGCTTGTGAGGTGTATTGAAACCCCTGGTCGCTGTGGAGGTAGAGTTCCCCGGCGACCTT